>NZ_WJZM01000050.1:0-41179 GCF_021609545.1 Pseudomonas sp. PA-1-6B | reverse complement strand
GATGCCAGCGTTGTCGACTATGCCTACGACCGCCAAGGCAACCTCCTCAGCGTCGAAGACGGTCACTGGGCGCTGGCCTACGAATACGACCGCCAAAACCGCCTCACCGCCGAACACCAGGGCTGGGGCACCCTGCGCTACGGCTACGACGCCTGCGGGCAACTGAAAACCCTGTGCCTGCCGGACAATAACCGCGTCACCTTCACCCACGATAAAGGCGGCCACCTCGCTACCGTCGAACTCAACGGTGAAGTGCTCACCTCACATCTGTTCAAGAGCGGCCGCGAGCATCAGCGCCGGCAAGGCCAACTGCTCAGCCACTACCACTACGACGACCAGAATCGTCTGCACGCCCACGCCGTTACGCAGCAGCAAAACTACCTCTACCAACGCCAATACGACTACGACAAAAGCGGCAACCTCACCCGCCTGCTCGACACTCGCAAAGGCGAACACCTTTACCGCTACGACCCGCTTAATCGCCTGACCCGCGCCGACCACTCGCAAGACGTACAGGAACGCTTCGCCCACAACCCGGCCGGCAACCTGCTGATGCAAGACCGCCCCGGCCCGGACATCGTCGCGGCGAATCGTCTGATGATCCAGGGCGACCGCCATTACGACTACGACGCCTTCGGCAACCTCATCCGCGAACGACGCGGCAAAGGCCAGCAACTTGTCACTGAGTATCGCTACGACTGCCAGCATCGGTTAATCAGCCTCACAAAACCGAACGGCGAAACCGCCAGCTATCGCTATGACCCGTTTGGGCGGCGCATCAGCAAGACTGTGGACGGCAAGACCACAGAGTTTTTCTGGCAAGGCGACAAGCTGATTGCCGAACACCATGCAGAGCGCCATCGCAGCTATCTCTACGAACCCGACAGCTTCCGCCCATTGGCACTATTGGACGGTTTCGGCCCAAAAGAAACCAAGCCCTACCACTACCAACTCGACCACCTCGGCACCCCGCAGGAACTGACCAGCCCCGAAGGCGAAATCGTCTGGTCCGCCCACTACCGCGCCTTCGGCCAGATCGCCCGGCTCGACGTGGGCAAAGTCGACAACCCACTGCGGTTTCAAGGGCAGTATTTCGATGCGGAAAGCGGCCTGCACTACAACCGCCATCGCTACTACAATCCGGATATTGGTCGTTACCTGACGCCAGATCCAGTGAAGCTGGCGGGTGGGATCAATGGGTACCGGTATGTGCCCAATCCCACGGGGTGGGTGGATCCGCTGGGACTAAGCTGTAAAAAAACAAGCTGCCCCGAAGGGCCTTATAGCGTAATCGTCCCAGGAGGAGGTTTAGCCGCACATGAGGCGGCAGGAGGACATCTTATGGAAAAGCATGTCGGTAGAACTGATCAACAATTGCTTGACCGCTTGAGACAGGAACCACATATCCCGGCAGCCTCTACTTTTCATGATCGCGCAACAGCTGAACTCGCCATTTCAAAGGTACTGGATAACAATCAGGACAAAATCAAAGACTTCCTAGAAGGAAACAACCAGCAGATAGTCATCACTCAACCATCCCCAGAGCCAATAGGCACAAGTTTCAAAAAGAACACTACGACACCTGTACCCGGAAAAGAAATTTACTTAATCATTCGCAGAGACCAAAAAATGCATACTGGATATCGAATTCACACAGGCTTTCCAAACCCATGAATAAAGACTACCCCGAGCTGCAGCAATTTCTTGCTGGGTATTTCAATCAAGATTGGGTTGATGATCACAAAAGCGCAAACGAAGTAATTGATTTTTTTATCTCGGAATCGTCTGAAGATACGATAGCAACAGTGCTATTAGAGCTGGAAAAACTAGTATCAGCCAAAAAAACGGAGCAAGACCTTCAAGAGTTCTTACTCTCTGATATCGGCTGTTATTACTATTACCCTAATGAATGGAATGATGGGAAAACGTGGTTGAACCATGTTGCCTTAGCATTAAAGAACGCCATTAAATAATTTTCTGGCCGAGATACGGGGCCGCTATGCAGCCCCACGCGAGCAAGCTCGCCACAAGTTAGGCGATGCCTTTAGATCCCCGCCACCGCCAAATCCATCGCAAAATACGTAAATATCAAATCCGCCCCCGCCCGCTTGATCGACCCCAACGTCTCGCGCACCACTCGATTCTCATCAATCGCCCCGGCCTGTGCGCCGAACTTGATCATCGCGTACTCACCGCTCACCTGGTACGCCGCCACCGGCAGGCGCGAGGCTTCGCGGATGTCGCGGATGATGTCGAGGTAGGCACCGGCAGGCTTGACCATCAGCGCATCGGCGCCTTCCTGTTCGTCCAGCAGCGATTCGCGCACGGCTTCGCGGCGGTTCATCGGGTTCATCTGGTAGCTTTTGCGGTCGCCCTTGAGCGCGCTGCCGCCGGCTTCGCGGAAGGGGCCGTAGAGGGCCGACGCGAATTTGGTGGAGTAGGCCATGATCGGGATGTGGGTGAAGCCGGCGTCATCCAGGGCGCGGCGGATGGCCTGGACCTGGCCGTCCATCGCGGCTGAAGGGGCGATCACGTCGGCGCCGGCACGGGCGGCGGCCACGGCTTGTTTGCCGAGGTTGACCAGGGTCGCGTCGTTGTCGACATGGGCACCGTGCATCACGCCGCAGTGGCCGTGGTCGGTGTATTCGCAGAAGCAGGTGTCGGACATCACGATCATTTCCGGCACGGCGTCCTTGATGATCGAGGACATGCGCGAAACCAGGCCGCGTTCTTTCCAGGTGTCGCTGCCGCTGGCGTCGAGGTGGTGGGAGACGCCGAAGGTCATCACCGACTTGATGCCGGCGCGGGCGTAACGCTCGATCTCACCGGCGAGTTTTTTCTCAGGAATGCGCAACACACCCGGCATGCTGGTGATGGGCACGAAGTCGTCGATTTCTTCTTCGACAAAAATCGGCAGTACCAGGTCGTTGAGGGTGAACTCACTTTCCTGGAACAGGCCACGCAGCTCCGGGGAGCGGCGCAGGCGACGTGGGCGGGCTTGGGGGAACTGGCTGGTCATGGCAATCCTGAAAAATGGCTGAACACTTTGGGGCGAAAGCTTATGCCCCCAAGTCCCGGCAACACAAATGCCGAGGGGCCAATAGTGTATTGCCGGGTGCGTAACAATTCATTGATCTACAGCTGTAGACGCCCTTCGATGCACAACGCTACGGCGCCGCCCACCCAGATTTCATCGCCCTGACGCTCGATATTAATACGCCCCGCTCGCCCGATCGCCGTGCCTTGGCTGACCACGTAACGGCTGGGCGCCAGGCCCTCGGCGAGCAGCCATTGGGCCACGCCGGCATTCAAGCTGCCGGTGGCCGGGTCTTCGGCGGCGCCATCGCCAGCGACAAAAGCGCGCACTTCAAATTGCGCGTCCACCGCATCACGCGTCGGATCACAGGGAGCGATCACCCCTACGGCCAGACCCAGCAGTTGCGCATAGTCCGGTTGCAACGCAAGCACCGCGTCACGATCAGCCAGCATCACCGCCAGCCAACCCGCACCATTGTCGACCCACTGGCTGCGCACAATCTCCTCGGGCGCCAGCTTTAATGCCAGGCGTACGCGCTCCAGCAACGGCGCCTCCACGGGTCCTGTACGCAACAATAGCGGCGCGATGAACGCCAGTTGGTCAGCTTGGCGACGAATACGCACCAAGCCGATTTCGCACTCCTGGATAATCTCCTCCCCACGTGGCACGCCGCCAGCCTGCAACCAGGCGTGGCAACTGCCCAAGGTCGGATGCCCGGCGAACGGCAGCTCTTTGAGGGTGGTGAAGATTCTTACCCGATAGTCAGCACGTGGGTCGCGCGGCGTCAGTAAAAACGTGGTTTCGCTGAGGTTGGTCCAATTGGCAAAGTCCGCCATCTGCTGGTCGGTGAAGCTATCGGCCCCCAGCACCACGGCCAAGGGGTTGCCTTTGAGCGGCACGCTGCTGAATACATCCAGTTGTTGAAAATCGAAAGTCGGCATGCTTTAGCTCGGAATGTTCAGGCCACGGATCACCGCAGGACGTGCGACAAAGCCGTCCAGCGCGCGCAGTACGTTAGGGAAATCGGTGATGCCTACCAGGTCACCGGACTCGTAGAACCCGATCAGGTTGCGAACCCACGGAAAGGTCGCAATGTCGGCGATGCTGTACTCGTCGCCCATGATCCAGGTGCGGCCCAACAGACGCTTTTCGAGCACGCCCAGCAAGCGTCGCGATTCGGCGGCGTAGCGATCACGCGGGCGCTTGTCCTCATACGCCTTGCCGGCGAATTTGTTGAAGAACCCCAGTTGACCAAACATCGGGCCAATGCCGCCCATCTGGAACATCAACCATTGCAGGGTTTCATAGCGCGTGGCCGGGTCTTCGGAGAGCAACTGGCTGGTCTTTTCCGCCAGGTAAATGAGGATCGCGCCGGATTCGAACAACGCCAACGGCTGCCCGCTCGGGCCGTTGGGGTCGATGATCGCAGGGATCTTGTTGTTGGGGTTCAGGGACAGGAACTCGGGAGACAACTGGTCCTGGGAGTCGAAGCTGACCTTGTGCGCCTCATAAGGCAGGCCCAGTTCTTCGAGCATGATCGACACCTTGACGCCGTTGGGCGTAGGCAACGAATACAACTGCAGGCGTTCCGGGTGCTGGGCGGGCCATTTGCTGTTGATCGGGAAAGCGGCGAGTGCGTTCATCGAGAACCCCCTGGTCGGAAAGTCCCCATGATAGTCATCTGCCTGCCATCGTGCATGGGTCATCGTTGCGCAACATTTGCCAGCTAGTATCCCGCGTGGGCGAACCAAAGCGCCCGAATACACTCTTAAGAACGCCCGAACAATGAATGGAGGCTGCTTGCTATATCGACAGGGAACACCGCAGGACGCTGATGCGTCACTGGGGCCGGGCTTGTCCGCCTTAACCCGACGCACGAAGACTCGAACCTATCATGAAGATCAAGCCTCTGCGCCTTGTGCCACGACTCAAACGTTATTCCTACATGGTATTGCCGCTGCTGCTGGTCAGCGCTGCCATCGTCACCGCCCTGGACGCCCGTGAAAGCCGTGCGCAACCGGTCGATGGCGTGCAAACCCTGGTATTCCTGCGCCACGGCGAAAAACCGGCCGGAGGCCTGGGCCAACTCAATTGCCAGGGCCTGAACCGCGCCATGAACCTGGCGACCCTGCTACCGGAAAAGTTCGGCAAAGCCAACTATGTGTTCGCTGCCAACCCGACGCGTAACGTCGAGGAAGGCGAACTGGATAACTCCTACAGCTACATTCGCCCACTGATCACCATCAGCCCCAGCGCGATCAAGCTCGGCCTGCCGGTGAATATCGAGTTCTCAGCGAATGACACCAGTGCCCTGGCCGAAGAACTGGTCGAGGACAAGTACCGCAACGCGACCATCTACACGGCCTGGTCCCACGGTTACTTGCCGGAACTGATCAACAAAGTCGCCAGCGAAGCCGCCGGCGAAAAACACACCATTACCGATGATTGGTCTGGAAATGACTACGACTCCCTGTACGTGCTGACATTGACCTGGCACAACGGCAAGGCTTCGCTGCTCAGCCGCAACTACAAGCAAGGGCTGAATAACGGTGAGGAAAACTGCCCGGACCCGACCCAGGTCAGCGCAGATATCTGAAGCTTGGACCGCAGGGGCGTATGATGCCGGGCTATCGACTCACCTGCGGATCCTCTCCATGTCCAACCTCGCTTCCACCCAGCCCAACCGCGGCTGGGCATTCTGGTGCAAACCTGCGCTGTTTCTCCTGGTGGCCTGCATCGGCCTCTACTATGTGAAGTGGTCGCCCTACTACCTCAAGGCGTTTGTAGCGGCCGACAACCACAGCATTGGCGCCTCGATTCTCAATGACCAGCAAAGCTCGCCTCTGGCGGCGGCGCTGGCCTATGCCCAAGTGTATTTCCTGGCCATCTGGAAAGCCGCCGTACTGGCAGTGATCCTCGGTTCATTGCTGCAGGTATTGATCCCCCGCGACTGGCTGCTACGCCTGTTTGGCCGCGCCGGGCTGGGTTCGACCCTGCGCGGTGGGCTGTTCGCCCTGCCGGGGATGATGTGCAGTTGCTGCGCGGCCCCGGTGGCGGCGGGCATGCGCCGCCAGCAGGTGTCGGTCGGCGCGGCGCTGGCGTTCTGGATTGCCAACCCGGTATTGAACCCGGCGACATTGGTGTTCATGGGCTTTGTGCTGGGCTGGGGTTTCACCGCGCTGCGGCTGGTGGCGGGGATTGTGCTGGTGGTGGGCGTGTCCCTGGTGGCACAGCGCATTGCGCGCCCGGACCAGGTGCCGGAAGCAGCACTTGAAGCCGTTGCCGACGTCAGCACAGTGGAGTCGCAACCGTTCCTGAGCCGCTGGTTACGCACGCTGTGGCAGCTGTTCTGGAGCACTATCCCGGTGTATATCCTGGCGGTGCTGATCCTCGGCGCGGCGCGGGTGTGGCTGTTCCCTCATGTGGACGGGGCGATGGCCGACAGCCTGGTGTGGCTGGTGCCGCTGGCGATTGTGGGCACGCTGTTCGTGATTCCGACAGCGGCAGAGATTCCTATCGTACAAACCATGATGGCCCTGGGCATGGGCACCGGCCCGGCCGTGGCCTTGCTGATGACCCTGCCGAGCGTGAGCCTGCCGTCGCTGTTGATGCTGCGCAAGGATTTCGATGCGCGGGTGCTGGTGACGGTGGCCGGCTTGACCATGCTGGTGGGGGTGGTGTGTGGGTTGATTGGAGCGGTGATTCTTTAGAGTTTCAGTGGGGCTGATGGCCTCATCGCAGGCAAGCCAGCTCCCACCTTTGTATGTATTCACACTTCAAAAGGTGGGAGCTGGCTTGCCTGCGATGGCGTCCGAAAGGTCACCCCACCCGAGCTGCTCGCTCGCGCAAATACTCCACCACCGCACCCTGCTCCCCGGCAAACTCGATACGCGCGCCCTTGCTCTCGCGCTGGAACGCATACATCGGGTCGTAATACTCACGCAGCAAGCCTTCAATCCATACCCGATGCAACTCCACTGCGCCGCTGCGTGCCTGTTCGGCCAGGGCCTCCTGCAACACCGCCTGCAGCCGTTGGAAACGCTCACCGCCCAGGCGCTTGTGAATATTGGCCAGGCTCTGCGTCAGGCGCTCGGCAAATAATCGCTGGCCGGTTTCCCCAAACACCTCAATGAACTCGGCGCACAGATCCACCACGTAATCCTTCAGGATGCGCTCGACACGGCCCTCGACGCTGTCTTCCAGCCACACCATAGGAAACGTCTGCATGCCCTTGTGCAATGGCAGCGGCAGCGCACAGCTGCCGATCATGCGGCTCTCGTCCTCGACCACAAACTGCTCGATACCACCTGCGCGCTTCTTCAGCAAATCCACCGCCAGGCGATTTTCGAAGTCGATATTGGAGGGTTGCGCCGTAGCACGCTTGCCGAAGCTGGAACCGCGATGGTTGGCGTGCCCTTCCAAATCCAGGGCATTGCGCAGTTGGCCGAGCACTTCGGTCTTGCCGGTGCCGGTCATGCCGCCCAGCAGTACGAAATCACACTGGGCAGTCGCCTGCTCCAGGGTTTCCAGCAGGAAGGTACGCATGGCCTTATAGCCACCGCCGACGCGGGGGTATTCGATGCCTGCTTCGGTTTTCAACCATTGCTGCACGATCTGCGAACGCAAACCGCCCCGAAAGCAGTACAGGTAGCCATTGGGGTTAGCCTGGGCAAACTGCGCCCACTGTTCGATGCGCTCGGCCTTGATTGCCCCCGACACCAGTTCATGCCCCAGCACGATCGCCGCTTGCTGGCCTTGCTGCTTGTAACAGGTGCCGACTCGCTGGCGCTCATCGTCGGTCATCAGCGGCAGGTTGATCACCCCGGGGAACGCGCCCTTGGTGAATTCGACCGGCGCGCGGGTATCCATCATCGGCCGGTCGTTGAGGAAAATGTCGCGGTAATCGGTGATGTCCGTCGTCATCAAATCACCTCAACCGCGTTGGTCTGTCGCTCCAGCAGTTCACCGATAGGCTCAAGGGCCAAGCCCAGCTCGGCAGCCACGGCGTGGAACTCGACATCACCTTCCGGGGTAACGGCGATCAGCAGGCCACCGCTGGTCTGGGGGTCGCACAGCACGCGCTTGTGCAGCTCCTGCACACGCCCCAGCTTGCTGGCGTAGCTTTCGAAGTTGCGCAAGGTGCCACCCGGCACGCAGCCCTGGTCCAGGTAATACTCCACCCCCGGCAGGCGCGGAACCTTTGCATAGTCGATGCGGGCAGTCAGGCCACTGCCATCGGCCATTTCCACCAGGTGGCCGAGCAGGCCGAAACCGGTGACATCGGTCATGGCAGTCACACCGGCCAACTTGCCGAAACGGCTGCCCGGCTTGTTGAGTGTGCACATCCAGTCACGCGCCAGGCCGATATCCGCCTCGCGCAGCTTGCCCTTCTTCTCGGCGGTGGTGAGGATGCCGATGCCCAGGGGCTTGGTCAGGTACAGGCGGCAGCCAGCGGTGGCCGTGTCGTTACGCTTCATATGGCGCTTTTGCACGATGCCGGTCACGGCCAGGCCGAAGATCGGCTCCGGCGCGTCGATGGAATGCCCGCCCGCAAGCGGAATGCCAGCTGCGTCGCACACCGCCCGACCGCCGCGAATCACTTCGCGAGCAATCTCCGGCGCGAGCACATTGACCGGCCAGCCGAGAATGGCGATGGCCATCAAGGGATCGCCGCCCATGGCGTAGATGTCGCTGATGGCATTGGTGGCGGCGATGCGGCCGAAGTCGAACGGGTCGTCGACAATCGGCATGAAAAAGTCCGTGGTGGACACCACGCCGCGCTCGTCGTCGATGGCGTATACCGCCGCATCGTCGCGGGAGGCATTGCCCACCCACAGGTTGGGGTCGAGGTTCTGTGCACCGCTGCCCGCAAGGATCACTTCCAGGACCTGGGGCGAAATCTTGCAACCGCAACCCGCACCGTGGCTGTACTGGGTAAGGCGAATCGGCTCGTTCATGGGGGACCTCAAGCTATCAAGTGGGCCGATTCTAGCAGACAGCAAAAGGCCGGCTGGGCTCTTGTGAACACAGCCGGCCTGTTTGTTCAGCGGTTACTGGCGCGCAGCGAGCAAACGTGCGTGCCGGTTACGCCGGGCGATGTTCAAGCATTCGATCGCAGCCGAGAACGCCATGGCCGCATACACGTAGCCTTTTGGCACGTGGGCGCCGAAGCCTTCGGCGATCAGCGTCATGCCGATCATGATCAAGAAGCCCAGGGCCAGCATCACCACGGTCGGGTTGTCGTTGATGAACTTGGCCAACGGTTCAGCGGCCACCAGCATCACGATCACCGAGACCACCACGGCAATGATCATGATCGGCAAGTGCTCGGTCATGCCCACGGCGGTGATGATGCTATCGATGGAGAACACCAGGTCGAGCATCAGGATCTGGCCGATGGCGGCGGCAAAACCGATGGTCACGGTGTTGCTGACAGTTGCCTTCTCTTCAGGCTCCGGGTCCATGCTGTGATGGATCTCGGTGGTCGCCTTCCACACCAGGAACAGGCCGCCGGCGATCAGGATCATGTCCTTCCACGAGAACGCCTGGCCGAACACTTCGAACACCGGTGTCGTCAATTGCACGATGAATGCGATGGTGCTCAGCAGGCCCAGGCGCAAGATCAACGCCATGCTGATACCAATGCGCCGCGCCTTGGCCCGGTGCTTCTCCGGCAGTTTGTTGGTGAGGATCGAGATAAAGATCAGGTTATCGATGCCCAGCACGATTTCCATGACGATCAAGGTCGCCAGTGCGACCCAGGCGGTTGGGCTGGCGGCCAGTTGTAGAAGGTAATCCATAGGTCAGTCCTGACGTGGTAGTGCTGGGGAATTAGGTTTCTTTGGTGTCGGATTCAGCAGCGTTTTCGGCGTCTTTTTCCTGCTTCTCAGGGCTGATCAAGCCCTGGGTTGCTTCACTCAATGCCTGCTCGGCGGCCTTGTGGGTCTCGTCGATGGCCTGCTTGGCCGACTCGGTGGCTTTGCCCAGCACCTGTTGCGCGCTTTTCTCGACTTGATCACAGCCGCTGACCACTATCAATGAAAGCGCAAGCAACGACGCCGCGCCCAGGGAATTGAGTTTCATGATGTATTCCTCGTTAGAACCATTGGGTCCAAGTAGTGGCCCCTCGATAGCGAGGCATTCTATGCAGGCGAACAGTTCAGGAAAATTCGTATTTTTCTCGCGTATACTTCGATTTTTACGAAGTGTAGGCCGTGATGCTCAATTATCGACAACTGCATTACTTCTGGGTGGTGGCCAAGACCGGTAGCATCGTGCGCGCCTGTGAGCAATTGAACCTCACGCCGCAGACCATCAGCGGGCAGATCAGCCTGTTGGAGCAGACCTTCGGTATTGCCCTGTTTCAGCGGGTCGGGCGCCAGCTTGAACTGACCGAAGCCGGGCGCCAGGCGCTGCCCTACGCCGAGCAGATGTTCCAGACCGGCAATGAACTGGAGGCGATGCTGCGCGCCCAGCCTGACGAGCAGCAGATCCCGTTCCGCGTTGGGGTGGCGGATGTGGTGCCCAAATCCATCGTGTACCGGCTGATCGCGCCGACCATGGAGTTGAGCGAACCGATCCGCATCACCTGCCGTGAAGACAAACTCGAACGTTTACTGGCCGACCTGGCGATCCAGCGCCTGGACCTGGTGATTTCCGACAGCCCCATGCCCACGCACTTGGACATCAAGGGCTACAGCCAGAAGCTGGGAGAATGCGGCATCAGTTTTTTCGCCACCCAGGCGTTGGCTGACCAGCATGGTGGGGATTTCCCACAGTGTTTGCAGGGCGCACCGCTGTTGATTCCGGGCGCTGAGACCGTGGTGCGCAGCCGTTTGCAGCGCTGGTTTGCCGAACAGCAAATTCAACCCCGCATCATCGGCGAGTTCGACGACAGCGCCTTGATGCAGGCCTTCGGGCAATCCGGCAGTGGGATTTTTATCGCGCCCAGCGTGATCGCCGACGAGGTGGTGCGCCAATACGGCGTGGCGCTGATCGGCCAGACCGATGCAGTGACCGAGTCGTTTTATGCGATCTCAGTGGAGCGCAAGGTCAAGCACCCCGGCATTGTGGCGATTACCGAGGGTGCCCGGCGGGAGTTGTTTACCGCCCTGCCCTGATCGCTCAGGCATTGAGCGCCGTGGGTTTGGCGGTCATCAGCCACAGTGCGAGCAGGATCGACACCAGGATAAACCCCGAAGCGGCAAACCCCAGGCTGCCCAGGCCCAGAGTGTCGATGACATGCCCGCCCACCATCGCGCCCAGGCCAATGCCGAGGTTGGCGCCGGCGATATTCAGCGACGCGGCAAACGCCGGTGCATGGGGCGCGGCCTTCATCAAGCGCACATGGCTGACCAGGAACATCGCCGCCTGGGTCACACCCCACACTGCCATCGCCGCGGCCAGGCCGATGGTCGAGTGAATCGCCGGCACCACTGCCACCATGCCCGCGATCATGAACCCGCAGAACACCATGGACGCGATCAATGGGTGACGATCCACGGCGCGTCCGCCGAGGGAGTTGCCAATCAGCCCGACCGCGCCAAAGCCCATCAGGCACCAGCCCACCAATGTACCGTCGAACCCGGCCAGCCGCTCAAGGATATCTGCCAGGTAGGTATAGGCGGTGAACATGCCACTGAACACCAGGATCGACAGCAGGATATGCCCCTGCATCACCGGGCTGCGCAGGATCTTGAATTGTGAGCGCAAGCTGGCCTGCTGATGCTTGGCCTGGGTAACCGGCAGGTAGACATACAGCAGCAATGCCTTGGCCAGGGCAATCACCGCGAGCACGGCGAACGCGGTGCGCCAGCCGAACATATCGGAAATCAGCGTACCCACCGGAATGCCAAATACGGTGGCGCAAACAATGCCAAAGCCGATTTTTTCAATCGCACGCCCGGCGAACTCAGGGCCGACAATGTCTACCGCCGTTTCGCTGGCGAGGGCCCAGAACACTGGCAGGCCCAGGGCGGGAATCAAACGGGCCATGGCCATCACCCAGATATTCGGCGCCAATGCCGCCACGGTATTGGCCGCTGCAAACATGATCAGGATGCTGATAAACAGGCGCTTGCGCGAAAAACGCGCGCAGTAGGCCGTGAGGAACGGGCCGAACGCTGCCACGGTGAACGCGAACAGCGTCACCAGCAGCCCGGCCTGAGACACGCTGACGTTCAGGTCCCGAGCAATCGACGGCAACAGGCCGACGATGACGAATTCTGTGGTCAGCACGGTAAAACCAGCGGCTGACAGCAGCAGGATAGGAAACAACATGAAAACTCCAGAAACGACGACATCAACGACAGCCCGAAGGGCCCGCTGACGGAGAGGAAAGATGAGAGGGAGGAATCTTAACAGAACATGTCCGGATTTGACCAAGCCCGACTGAAACGGGTGACGGAATGCCGCAGCAAACGAGACGTGTCCTACAGCATGCTAGACTTCGCGCCTACTTCCTACAGTACTTTCTGCCTGCAATGCTGTGCCCTACTAAAAAAACTAGAGACAACTCTTTATGACTGCTGCCCCTTCCCTGTTGCAACGTTTAATGCGCGTCAGCCTGGTCACCCAAATTGTCATCGGCCTGATTGCCGGGATCGTGCTGGCCCTGCTGTTCCCCGAGGCCGCGCGCGCCACCGGTTTTATCGGCAAGGTGTTTGTCACGGCGCTGAAGGCTGTCGCGCCGATCCTGGTGTTTGTGCTGGTCATGGCCTCGATTGCCAACCATAAGCATGGCCAGGAAACCCATATCCGACCGATCCTGTTCCTGTATCTGCTCGGCACCTTTGCCGCCGCCGTGGTTGCGGTGGTTGCCAGCATGATGTTTCCGTCGTTCCTGGTATTGGCTACCCATGACGCCACGGTGAGCGCTCCTGGAGGCATTGGCGAAGTGTTGCAAAGCCTGCTGCTCAGTGTGGTGGATAACCCGGTCAGTGCACTGATGAACGCCAACTTCATCGGCATTCTCGCCTGGGCCATCGGCATGGGCATCGCTATTCGCCATGCCGGTGAGACCACCCGTACGGTATTGGACGACTTGTCCAACGGCGTCACCCTGATCGTACGCGTGGTGATCCGCTTCGCCCCGCTGGGTATCTTCGGTCTTGTGGCCTCCACCCTGGCCACCTCGGGTTTCGACGCCCTGCTCGGCTATGCCCACCTGCTGGTCGTGCTGATCGGCTGCATGTTGTTCGTGGCACTGGTGATCAACCCGGCCATCGTGTTCTGGAAACTGCGTCGCAACCCTTACCCGCTGGTGCTGATGTGCCTGCGCGAAAGCGGCATCACCGCGTTTTTCACCCGCAGCTCGGCGGCGAACATTCCGGTCAACCTGGCGCTGAGCAAACGCCTGGGCCTGCATGAAGACACCTACTCGGTGTCGATCCCCCTCGGTGCCACCATCAACATGGCCGGCGCCGCCATCACTATCACCGTGCTGACCCTGGCGGCCGTGCACACCCTGGGCATTGCCGTGGACATGCCGACCGCCGTGCTGCTCAGCGTGGTCGCTGCGGTGTGTGCCTGCGGTGCATCGGGGGTGGCGGGTGGTTCGCTGCTGTTGATTCCCCTGGCGTGCAGCCTGTTTGGCATCCCCAGTGAAATCGCCATGCAGGTAGTGGCCGTCGGTTTCATCATCGGCGTGCTGCAGGACTCGGCGGAAACCGCACTCAACTCGTCTACCGATGTGCTGTTTACCGCAGCGGCGTGTTTGGGCAAGGAAGAACAGGCCGCTTAACACAGCCCCATAAAAAAGCCCGGTGCCGTTCGCAGAGAACGGCACCGGGCTTTTTTGTGCTTGCGGGTTTAGAACGCGCCCATGTAATCGCGCTTGCCCACTTCCACACCGTTATGACGCAGCAGCGCATAAGCGGTGGTGACGTGGAAGAAGAACTGCGGCAGGCCGTAGGTCAGCAGGTAGGACTGACCGCTGAAGCGCTTCTCTTTCGGGGTGCCGGGGCGGGTGACGATCTCGATGCCTTCCTTGCCGTCGATCTGCTCGGGCTTGATGGTGTCGACAAAGGCCAGGACCTTGGCGATCAGCGCTTGCAGGTCGGCAAAGGTGACTTCGCTGTCTTCGTACTTCGGTACTTCGATCTCGGCCAGGCGTGCCGACACACCTTTGGCGAAGTCCACGGCGATCTGCACCTGGCGCACCAACGGGAACATGTCCGGGAACAGGCGCGCTTGCAGCAAGGCGTTGGGCTCGATGTTCTTGGCGCTGGCGTGGGCTTCAGCTTTGTTCAGCACATCGCTGAGGGCGTTGAGCATTTGCTTGAAGACCGGGATGGAAGCGGCGTACAGGGAAATAGTCATGACAGTCTCACGGTAATGGCGGGGTTGGAACCAGCCGCGATTATAGCCATGCCTGGCGCTTGTCTTTTATTTTTTCAAGCTTAGGCTAAGGGGCTTCACTGCATAGGGAAAGCGCGATGACCGCCGAGCACGACACCGACACCCCTGAGCCGCGCCTGAACAGCACGGAAATCCGCATCCTGGGCTGCCTGATCGAAAAACAGGCGACCAACCCGGAAACCTACCCCCTCACCCTCAACGCCTTGGTGCTGGCCTGCAACCAGAAGACCAGCCGCGAGCCGGTGATGAACCTCAGCCAAGGCCAGGTCGGCCAGAGCCTGCGCGCGCTCGAAGGCCAAGGCTTCACGCGCCTGGTGATGGGCAGCCGCGCCGACCGCTGGGAGCACCGTGTGGACAAGGCCCTGGAACTGGTGCCGGCCCAGGTGATCCTGACCGGGCTGCTGTTCCTGCGGGGGCCGCAGACCGTCAACGAGTTGCTCACCCGCAGCGGGCGCATGCATGATTTCGAGGATGCCGAACAGGTCGTGCATCAGCTCGAACGCCTGATTGCTCGGGGGTTGGCGCTGCTGGTGCCGCGTCAGGCGGGGCAGCGTGAAGACCGATACACCCATGCGCTGGGGGACCCAGCGGATATTGAGGCGATTATGACCGCGAGGGGGAATCCGGTAGAGCGTAGCGCGGGGGCTGTTTCGGTGGAGCGGATTGAAGAGCTGGAAGCGCGGATTGCCGCACTGGAAGAACGGCTGGCGCAGCTGGAACAGGCATAACGCAGATAAACATGTGGGAGCTGGCTTGCCTGCGATAGCCATTGGTATCGACACAACTTCGGCGCGACGCTGGACCTGTGGCGAGGGAGCTTGCTCCCGTGACGGCCTGGCAGCCGACGCTGATCGAGCTGACGCACCGTGATCCAAATGTGGGAACTGGCTTGCCTGCGATAGCCATTGGTATCGACACAACTTTGTAGGTTGCAGCAGCCGACGGTAACCACGATGCGAAGCGAGCCGCTCTTGATCTTGCTCTGCTTTTGATCTTAGGCGCCCCGTTAAACCACGCTGGCCGAACGCAGGCTTGAATTCGTGGGTAACCCGGCAGGACGCCGGGTTAGCCGCCCCGCGCCATGGATGGCGCGTGGCGGCGGCCCACGGATTCAAGCCTGTGTTCGGGCACACCGAGCCTGAGCGAGGTGCCGAGTGGTGGGGCAAGAGCGTTTTGCTTACTTTTGCGCATTTTTTCAAAAGTGAGCCGCTGTCAGAGCGGAACCCTAAGTAGCCGTTACCGCAGGAATGGATATGTACTCGGTATTACGGCGTCGACTGTGAGGCCGTCTTCGCAGGCAAGCCAGCTCCCACAGTTGGATCGTGGGGTGTCAGGTAGATAGCCGTCGCCTGGCAGGCCGCCATCGCAGGCAAGCCAGCTCCCACAGTTGGATCGTGGGGTGTCAGGTAGATAGCCGTCGCCTGGCAGGCCGTCTTCGCAGGCAAGCCAGCTCCCACAGTTGGATCGTGGGGTGTCAGGTAGATAGCCGTCGCCTGGCAGGCCGCCATCGCAGGCGAGCCAGCTCCCACAGTTGGATCGCGTGCGCGTCAGTTAGATCACCGAATGGTTGTGCGTAAGGCTTTAGCTGCGGGCGAAGGCCACCGCTGCCTCGAACTGCTCCTGCGTAGGCCGCACGCCGGTATAAAGCACAAACTGCTCCAACGCCTGGATAGCGATCACCTCCAGCCCGGTAATCACCCGCTTGCCCTGGGCACGACCACGCACGATCAACGGCGTTTCCGCCGGGATCGCCACCACATCGAACACCGTCTCAGCCTGATCGATTGCCTCGGCCTCAAACGCCAACGCATCCGCCTCGACCCCGCCGGTCATGCCGATGGGTGTCACGTTGATCAGCATCTGTGGCCGCAGGCTGCCCAGATCCGCCTGCCACGTGTACCCCAGGTTCCTGGCCAATGCCTGGCCCGCCACCTCATTACGCGCCACGATCACGCCATTGGCGTACCCTCCGTCACGCAAGGCGCTGGCGACCGCCTTGGCCATGCCGCCGCTGCCGCGCAGGGCGAAGCTGGAGTCCTTGGGCACCGCGTGTTTTTTCAGCAATTGCTCAATGGCGATGTAGTCGGTGTTGTAAGCCTTGAGGTGGCCGTTGGTGTTGACGATGGTGTTCAGGGAGTCGATGGCTTGAACCGAATCGTCGAGTTCGTCCATCAAGGCAATGGCGGCCTCCTTGAACGGCATGGACACCCCGCAACCCCGCACCCCCAGGGCGCGGATACCGCCGATCGCGCCGGGCAAGTCCTGGCTGCTGAAGGCTTTATAGTAAAAATTCAGACCCAGCTGTTCATACAGGTGGTTATGAAAACGCAGGCCAAAGTTCCCAGGGCGCGCCGACAGCGACATGCACAGTTGGGTGTCCTTGTTGGGGTGCATCTGCATGGATAACTCCTTGAAGTAAGCAAATCGGTACAGACCTTACACAACCTTTACCCATTGGCCGTGCTGTTTTCTCGAAATACGTTGTCTTAAAAGTATCCCCGCGACAATCCTTGAGTCTATTGATTGCAGACCACAAGCGCAGGGGCTAACCGAGGAAAGACCATCATGCGTAAACTCCCCAGGATCGCCTTGCTTATCGGCGCACTCGCGATGGCCGGCCAAGCCTCCGCCCACGGTGGTGGTTGGGGTGGCCCGGCCGTGTTCGGTGCGCTTGTCGGCGCAGCGGTAGTCGGCTCTGTGGTTGCCAGCCAGCCGCGTGAGGTGTATGTGCAACAACCGGTGTATGTGCAGCCGCAGCCGGTGTATGCCGCGCCGCCGCCCGTCTACTACGCGCCACCGCCACCGGTGTATGTGCAACAGCAGGTTTACTATCGCCCGGCGCCCGTCTACTACAGCCCACCGCGCGGTTATTATGGGCCGCCTCGCGGCTATTACGGCCCGCCCCACGGCTACTACCGCCATGGTTGGTAAGTTTTAATCCGTTGACAGCCACAGGCCTCGCCCACACGCGGGGCCTTTTTTTGCCTGGGAAGTCCGGATTAATCCTGCCAGTGTCGCTGTGAGAACAACGTACGAGCAGCAATCCCACATGATAAGCGTCAAATATCCTCTTGATCGATGACGGGCCGCGCTGTCATGTTTGCGTCACAAAACAGTCGCACTATCGACCCAGTCCAGCCAATAACAATTAAGGACGATTGACCATGCCCACACAAAACCCGCACCGCACCGCCGGCCTTTGCACCTCCAGCAAGGTCTACAGCGCCTTGACTGAACTCAAGCACCTCGAAGGCCATCGCAGCGCCAAGTTCCTGGCATTGCTGGCAGAAAACCTGGTGCGCAAGGGCCTGCTCAGTGAGCACGAAGTGGTGAACATGCTCGACCAGGTGGTGGATTAACGCCTGGCGTTGATGTCGACTATCGAGCCAGGTGATTTTTCCCAGGCACCGGCAAACCGTAAGGTGACCTCCATAACGTTTGGAGGTACTTATGCCCACTATTCAAATCATGTCCGTCATCGGCAGCGCCGTCCCCGCCCCTCTGCGCAAACTGGGCTTGCTCGCCTGCTGGTACGTTGTGCGCGATGGCGAGCCGATCAGCGGCCCGCTCACTTCGTTATCCGATGCCGAAACACAGCGCCGAATGGCAACCGACTTCAGGCTCGAGGCCTGAACGCTATGGCAATGGCAACTTGACCCGCGGCTTGGTTTCGACGAACAACGCCCAGCACGACATGAACAACGCTGCCACCAGCGGCCCGATGACAAAGCCGTTAAGGCCGAACACCGACAGGCCGCCCAAGGTCGAGATCAGGATCAGGTAGTCCGGCATCTTGGTGTCCTTGCCCACCAGGATCGGGCGTAGCACGTTGTCCACCAGGCCAATCACGAACACCCCGAACAGCCCCAGCACCACGCCCTGCCAGATCGAACCGCTCAACAGGAAATAAACCGCCACCGGCCCCCAGACCAGCCCGGCACCCACCGCTGGCAGTAGTGACAGGAACGCCATCAGCACGGCCCAGAGCAAGGCACTCGGGATGTCCAGAAACCAGAAGATCAAGCCTCCCAGCGCACCTTGGGTCACAGCCACCAGCACGTTGCCCTTGACCGTGGCGCGTACCACGCGGTTGAACTTGAGCTGCAGGCGACGCTTTTGCGGCTCGGCCAACGGTACTGCCGTGCGCACCTTGCGTACCAGTTCCGGGCCATCGCGCAGCAGGAAAAACAGCAGGTACAGCATGATGAAAAAGCTCACCAGGAAATCAAACGTACCCTGGCCGAAGCTGAACGCCTGGGAGGCAAAGAACTGACTGCCCTGCATCGCGCCCTTGACCACTTTTTCCCGCAGCCCTTCGAGGTTGCCCATGCCGAAGCGGTCGAGCAATTGCTGGAAATACGGCGGTAGAACGTTCTTGAATTGCTCGATATAACCCGCTACGTCGAGTTTGCCGCTCTCGATGTTTTTGTAGAGCGTGGCCCCCTCTTGCACCAGCAACGCACTGGTGATGATCACCGGCAGAATCGCGATCACCAGGCACACCATCAAGGTGGTCAGGGAGGTCAGGTTGCGGTTCCAGCTAAAACGTTGCTGCAGGCGGCGCTGCATCGGCGCAAAGATAATGCCCAGGATCACGGCCCAGAACACCGCACCGTAGAACGGCAGCAATATCCAGATAAAAGCCACGGTGACCAAGGCCAGTAGCAGCAACAGGGTTTTGAATTGCAGGTTGGTTTGATTCATGTCCGGTCCATGTCAGAAAAACAGGGCCGATGGCGGCCCTGTTGCTTAGTCCGCAGCCAAACGTGGGAGTGCCCTTGTTTATCGAACAAGCATAGATCGCGTTATTTAGACCTGGGTCAATATCCCGTTATCGCTCCAGCACTACCCTCGCGCCTTTTTGCGACCCACACCCATGCGCCCGATAACTGCCCCCGAACTGCTCGCTCCCGCCGGCACCCTGAAAAACATGCGCTACGCCTTCGCCTACGGTGCCGACGCGGTCTATGCCGGCCAGCCGCGCTACAGCCTGCGGGTGCGCAATAACGAGTTCGACCACGCCAACCTGGCCCTCGGCATCCAGGAAGCCCATGACCAGGGCAAGCGCTTCTACGTGGTGGTGAACATTGCGCCGCACAACGCCAAGCTCAAGACCTTCCTCAAGGACCTGGCGCCCGTGATCGCCATGGGCCCGGATGCGCTGATCATGTCCGATCCTGGGCTGATCATGCTGGTGCGCCAGCACTTCCCGCAGATGCCGATCCACCTGTCGGTACAGGCCAATACGGTGAACTGGGCCAGCGTGGCGTTCTGGCAGCAACAAGGCATTTGCAGGGTGATTCTGTCGCGGGAGCTGTCCCTGGAAGAGATCGGCGAAATCCGCCAGCAGGTGCCGACGATGGAGTTGGAGGTGTTTGTACATGGCGCCTTGTGCATGGCCTATTCCGGGCGGTGCCTGCTGTCGGGCTATATGAACAAACGCGATGCCAACCAGGGCAGTTGCACCAATGCCTGCCGCTGGAAATACCAGGCCACGCCGGCAGTGGAGAATGCCACTGGCGATATCGTCCATGAATATCAACCCACATTGGGCATCGGCACACCCACCGATAAGGTGTTCCTGCTACAAGAGGCCAATCGCCCCGATGACCCCATGCCCGCTTTCGAAGACGAACACGGCACCTACATCATGAACGCCAAGGACCTGCGGGCCGTGCAGCATGTGGAGCGCCTGGCACAGATGGGCGTGCATTCGTTGAAGATCGAAGGCCGCACCAAGTCCCACTTCTACTGCGCGCGCACCACCCAGGTGTACCGCCAGGCCATCGATGACGCAGTGGCCGGCCGGGCGTTTGACCGCGGCTTGATGACCAACCTCGAGTCCCTGGCCCAGCGTGGCTACACCGAAGGTTTCCTGCGCCGCCACGTGCACGATGAATACCAGAACTACCAGAACGGCAGCTCGGTTTCCGAGCGCCAGCAGTTCGTCGGGGAGCTGACTGGCGAACGTCGTGGCGCGTTGGCCGAGGTGAAGGTGAAGAATCGCTTTGTGCTGGGCGACCACCTGGAGTTGATGACGCCCGCCGGCAATTTTCATTTTGACTTGCCGAGCCTGCATAACGCCAAGGGCGAAAGCATTGAGGTGGCGCCGGGGGACGGGCATACGGTGTATGTGCCGATTCCGGCGCAGATGGACCTGCGTTTTGGCCTGCTGATGCGCGACGTTTAAACCCTGCCGTGGGTTGGATGGATCAGATCCTGAACTGGCCTACCAACTGCCCCAGGCGCTGGCCCAGGTCTGCCAGGCTGCGAGACGTCTGAGCGCCCAACTGGGTTTCGTCCGCCACGCTGTCCACCGCTACCGCAATCTGATGCACGCTGCGGTTGATCTCTTCCGCCACGGCGGTCTGCTCTTCCGCGGCGCTGGCGATCTGGGCGTTCATTGAGTTGATGGTGCCAATCAGTTGCGCCATGGTGTCCAGGGACGCGCCGGCCTGGTTGGCCTGGGCCGAGGTGCCGTCGCCGGCATCGCTGGAGCGGCGCATAGCGTCCACGGCCGCCTCGGTGCCTTTTTGCAGGCGATCGATCATGCCCTGGATTTCCTGGGTGCTGGTTTGGGTGCGACTGGCCAGGGCACGCACTTCATCGGCGACCACGGCAAAGCCACGCCCAGCCTCCCCAGCCCGTGCGGCCTCGATGGCAGCGTTGAGCGCCAGCAGGTTGGTTTGCTCGGCGATGGAGCGGATCACGCCGAGCACACTGACGATTGACGACACATCCTGCTGCAGGCTGTCCAGGGACACGCCGCTGCTGCGGATGTCGTTCACCAGCGCATGGATCTGCGCGATGCTGCCGTCCACTACCCGCTTGGCGGCCTGGCCTTCGGCGTCGGTCTGCTGCGCAGCGACGGCGGCGCCTTGGGCACTGCGTGCCACTTCGTGGGCAGCCGAGGACATCTGGTTGATCGCGGTGGCCACCTGGTCGGTCTCGTGGCGCTGGCGTTCCATGGCCTGTTCAGAGCGCTGGGCCTGCTCGGACACCTGGCTCACCAGCCCGGTGAGTTGGGCGGTCATGTCGGTGATCTGGCGCACCAGGCCATGGATTTTATCGACAAAGCGGTTGAATGCACCGGCCAGATCGCCGAGTTCATCCTGGCTGGTAATGGCCAGGCGGCGCGTCAGGTCGCCTTCACCCGCTGCTATGTCATCGAGGTTGGCCTTCATCAGGTGCAGCGGGCGCAGGATGGTATTGGCCAGCAGCATGCCCACGGCGGCGATCACCAGCAACACCACCACGGCTACGCCGAGGATGCTCAACAGTACGCCTTGCATGCGCTTCTCGACTTTTGCCTGCACCACCGCCACTTGGGCGTCGATGCCATCAAGGTTCACCGAGGTGCCGATCACCATGTCCCACTTGGGCAGGTACTCGGTATAGCCGAGCTTGGGCACCAGTTCGGTCTGGCCGGGCTGGGTCGAACTGTATTGCAGGTAGTGGGTGCCGTCCTTGCCAACCTTCACCAGGTCGCGGTTGACGTAGACGCCGTTGGGGTCGCGGTTGTCCTTGAAGCTTTTGCCCACGCCGTCCGGGCTGTTGCCCTTGAACAGGCGGATGGTCTCGGAGTCGTAGCCGAAGAAATAGCCGTCTTTGCCGTAACTGGTATTGGATAACAACTTGACCACCTGCGCCCGCGCCGCGCTGTCGCCGGGGGCTGCCGCGTCGTAGAGCGGCTTGATGGTGGTCATGGCCACCTCGACATAGCTCTGCAGGGTGGCCTTGGCGTCGTTGAGCAGGCGCTGACGGGTTTCATCCACCTCGTTGCGAGCCTGGCCCTGCAGTATCCACACGGTGGTCAGGCTGATGACCACGGCAAACAACAACACCGGCACGACAGCAAGGGCCAGGACTTTGGCCTTCAAACTCAGACGCATGGCTTTTCTCTCTTGTTAGTGGCGACTTGAGAGGTTAACGGCCATGTGAGCGATTACTGTAGGCGCGAGCTTGTGTGGCCAGAGATTGCTCGCGCTCGGGTGCGCAGCGCCCGCAAGCTTTTTGGGGCCGCTTCGCAGCCCAGCGGGAGCAAGCTCCCTCGCCACAGAGGTTCTCGCCTGGATCAGAGCGTCATCGCAGCCAGCCAGCCGAACGCCAGCAGCGGCAGGTTGTAGTGCAGGAAGGTCGGCACCACGGTGTCCCAGATATGGTGGTGCTGGCCGTCGATGTTCAGGCCGGAGGTGGGGCCGAGGGTGGAGTCCGAGGCGGGCGAACCGGCGTCGCCCAAGGCACCGGCGGTACCAACGATGCACACGATGGCCACCGGGCTGAAGCCCAACTGCACACACAGCGGCACGAAAATCGCCGCGAGGATCGGCACCGTGGAAAACGACGAGCCGATGCCCATGGTCACCAACAACCCCACCAGCAGCATCAACAACGCGCCGACGCCCCGGCTATGGCCGATGAACGCCGCCGAGGTTTGCACCAGCGAATTCACGTCACCGGTGGCCTTGAGCACTTCGGCAAAACCTGAGGACGCGATCATGATGAAGCCGATCATCGCCATCATTTTCATGCCTTCGGTGAACAGATCATCGGTGTCGCGCCAGCGCACGATGCCTGACACCGAGAAGATCAGGAACCCGGCCAGGGCGCCGATGATCATCGAGTCCAACCACAACTGGATGATGAACGCTGAAGCAATCGCCAGGCCCGCCACCAGCAGGGTCAGCGGGTTGTACTGCACTGCCACTTGCTCGACACGCTCGATTTTCTTCAGGTCGTACACACGCTTTTTGCGGTAGCTGATCAACACCGCCACCAGCAGGCCGACCACCATGCCCAGCGCCGGCAAGCCCATGGCGTGGGTGACATTGACCCCGCTGATATCCACCCCGCTCTTGGCGACGTTGGCCAGCAGGATCTGATTGAGGAAGATATTGCCAAAGCCCACCGGCAGAAACATGTACGGGGTGATCAGGCCGAAGGTCATCACGCAGGCGATCAGGCGACGGTCCAGTTGCAGCTTGGTCAGTACATACAGCAGCGGCGGTACCAGCAGCGGAATAAACGCAATGTGGATCGGCAAGATGTTCTGCGAGGCAATCGCCACCACCCACAACAGGCCGATCAGCAGCCATTTGACGTGGTTGCCACCGCTGGCGTCCTGACGGTCCACCAGCAGCAAGGCTTTGTCCGCCAAGGCATGGGCCAGCCCGGACTTGGCAATCGCCACGGCGAAAGCGCCGAGCAATGCGTAGGACAAGGCCACGGTTGCGCCGCCGCCCAGCCCGCCGTTGAAGGCCTTGAGCGTGGCCTCGATACCCAGGCCACCGGTCAAGCCGCCCACCAGGGCGCCGACGATAATGGCGATGACCACATGCACGCGGGACAGGCTGAGTACCAGCATGGTGCCGACCGCGGCGATGACTGCGTTAATCATGGTTACCTCAAGCAGAAACAAAAAAGACAGGCATGCCCGCGCGCGGCCCATGGGAACAGCTGCCGGCGTGCAGGCTTGAAAGAGGTCTTATTAGAGGGCGCGCACTTTGCAGGAGCTGGGCTGCCATGTCAAAAACTGTGGTGAGGCAAAGCCCTCTGCACGGATAAAGAATTACAGGCACTGGCCGATACGCTGTCTCTATGTGCTTTCAGGTAAGGATGTCCCGATGTCGCTCAGGCAGCTCTCCATTCAATGGAAAATCACCCTGCTGGCGGGCCTCTGCCTGCTGGGGATCGTGACCCTGCTGGTGGGTCTGTCGCTGTATCGCATGGCGCAGAGCTCGCAGCAGGTCAAGGCGTCCAGCATGCAGATGCTCGACGAAGCCGCCCAGTCGCGCATCGAGGCCCAAGGCGAAGTGCAAGCGCTGGGCATTCGCCAGCAGTTCATGGATGCCTACCAGTACGGCCATGGCTTTTCCCGCCAGGTGCTGTTTTTGCGCGAACAGGCCGAGAAGCGCTTTCTCGATGCCTTCGACACCCGTGAAGACCTGACGCGCCAGGTCAAGGCCGCCCTGCAGGCCAACCCCGACCTGCTCGGCCTGTCCCTGGTGTTCGAAGCCAATGCGCTGGACGGCAAGGACGAACTGTTCGCCAACCAGGCGGAACTGGGCAGCAATGACAAAGGCCGTTTCGCCCTGTACTGGTCGCAACCGACGCCGGGGAAAATCACCTCGATGGCGCTGCCCGAGAGCGACATGGCCGACACCTCCATCGGCCCCAGCGGCGAAAAGGCCAACGCCTGGTTCACCTGCCCGCGCACGACTCTCAAGCCTTGTGTGATCGAGCCCTACTTCTATGTGATCGACGGCCAGAACGTGCTGATGACCAGCATCGTGTTCCCGCTGATGGTCAATGGCAAAGTCATCGCCTCGCTGTCGGTGGATATCAACCTCAACAGCCTGCAGGCGGTCAGCCAACAGGCCAGCCAGAAACTGTACGACGGCCAGACCCAGGTCAGCATCCTCAGCGCCACTGGCTTATTGGCTGGCTACAGCCCGGATGCCAGCAAACTCAGCCAACGCCTGGAGCAGGTCGACCCGGCCAGCGGCGCACAGTTGACCAGTGCCTTGGCCAGCAGTACCCAGACCCGCAGCCTGCGCACCGACCACCAACTCAAGGTACTCGCGCCTTTTGCGCCGATTCCCGGCGGTAAGGCGTGGGGCGTATTGCTGGATGTACCGGAAAAAGTCCTGGTCGCCCCCGCCGAAGCGCTGAAAAACCAGCTGGACGCCGACAACGCCAAAGGCACCCTGCTGGAACTGGGCCTGGGCCTGCTGGCCGCCGTGGTCGGCTTGATCCTGGTGTGGCTGATGGCGCGCAGCGTGACCCGGCCAATCCTCGGCGTGGCGCACATGCTTGAGGATATCGCCAGCGGCGAAGGCGACCTGACCCGGCGCCTGGCCTATGCCAAACAGGACGAACTGGGCCAATTGGCCGGCTGGTTCAACCGCTTCCTCGACAAGCTGCAGCCGATCATTGCCGAGGTCAAACGCTCGGTGCAGGACGCTCGCGGCACCGCCGACCAGTCCGCAGCCATTGCCACGCAAACCAGCGCCGGCATGGAGCAGCAGTACCGTCAGGTGGATCAGGTGGCCACCGCATCCCACGAAATGAGCGCCACCGCCCAGGATGTGGCTCGCAGCGCCGCCCAGGCGGCCCAAGCCGCCCGAGATGCCGACCAGGCGACTCGCCAAGGCTTGACGGTTATCGACCGCACCACCGCCAACATTGGCGAGCTCGCCGCCGACATGAGCACCGCTATGACCCAAGTTGAAGGCCTGGCCGCCAACAGCGAACAGATCGGCTCGGTGCTCGAAGTGATTCGCGGCATCGCCGAGCAGACCAACCTGTTGGCGCTCAACGCCGCCATCGAAGCCGCTCGCGCCGGTGAAGCCGGCCGCGGTTTTGCCGTGGTCGCCGACGAAGTGCGCAACCTGGCACGGCGCACCCAGGAATCGGTGGAAGAAACCCGCCTGGTGATCGAACAATTGCAAACCGGTACCAGCGACGTGGTCGGCTCCATGGGCAACAGCTATCGCCAGGCCCAGGGCAGCGTCGAACAGGTCGGTCAGGCCGTCACCGCCTTGCGCCAGATAGGCGATGCGGTCACGGTGATCAGCGACATGAACCTGCAAATCGCCAGCGCCGCGGAAGAGCAAAGCGCCGTGGCCGAAGAGATCAACAGCAACGTGGCGACCATTCGCGATGTGACCGAGTCGTTGTCGGAGCAGGCCAATGAATCGGCGCGGGTCAGCCAGGCGTTGAACAGCCTGGCGAACCAGCAGCAGGGGTTGATGGATCAGTTTCGGGTCTGAATGTAGCAAGGCTTTTCTGTGGGAGCCGGGCTTGCCCGCGATGCAGACACCTCGGTATTTCAGATAAACCGAGTCGATGCTATCGCAGGCAAGCCAGCTCCCACATTTTGAGCGGTGGTGTGCCAGTGTCAGCGGCGTGGCAACTGGATCAATACCTTGAGCCCACCCAGCTCGCTCTCTTGCAGTTGCAACACCCCGCCCCACACCTCAACGATGTCCCGCACGATCCCCAAACCCAGGCCATGGCCAACCCTTTGCTCATCCAGGCGTGCGCCACGGCTAAACACTTGGTCGCGCTGGGCCTCGGGAATGCCGGGGCCGTCGTCTTCCACCGCCAGCCGATAGCCCTGTGGCGTCTCGCTGACGCTCAGGCATACCTCGGCGTCCGCCCATTTACAGGCGTTGTCCAACAGATTGCCCAGCAGCTCCAGCAGGTCTTCACGGTCCCAGGGCAGTTGCAGGCCCGGCGCCGCCTGATAGCTGAGGTCCAGGTGTTCGCCGTGGATCATGCGCAGGGTGGCCAGTAAACCAGGCAGCTCTTGTTCACAGTCAAACAACGCGCCCGGCAAGGCATCGCCCGCCAGGCGCGCACGGTTGAGTTCACGGTTGAGGCGCTGCTGCACCTGCTCCAATTGCTCGCGCAGCAACTGGCTCAGTTGCGGATGATCCTTGAGGGCGTCACTGGAGGCCGCGCTCAACAACACCGCCAGCGGGGTTTTCAGCGCATGCCCCAGGTTGCCGAGGGCGTTGCGCGAGCGCTTGAGACTGTCTTCGGTGTGCGCCAACAGGTGGTTGATCTGCGCCACCAGTGGCTCCAGCTCAAGCGGCACCTGGGTATCGAGTTGCGAGCGCTGGCCTTGTTGCAGTTGGGCGATCTGGTTGCGTGCGGTCTCCAGGGGGCGCAGGGCACGGCGCACGGTGACCCGTTGCAGGATCAGCACCAACAGCAGCGCCGCCAGCCCCATCACCAGGCCGACCTGGCGCATCAGGCGAAAGCTTTCGCGCACAGGCGTGTAGTCCTGGGCCACGCTGATGGAAATCGATTGGCCGAAGCGCTTGTAGTCCGAGCGCAGCACCAACAGTTGCTGGCCTTCGGGCCCCAGTTGCAGGTTGCCCTTGAGCCCCGCCACCGGGAGCCGGGGCAGTTCCTGGTCCCACAGTGAACGGGAGCGCCAATGCACATCGGCAAAGTCGATACGAAAGTAATGCCCGGAAAACGGCCGCTGGTACGCCGGCGACAGGCGTTGCTCATCCAACTGCACGCCGTTGGGCCCACGCACCAGCGCCACCAGCAGGTTTTCGCTGTCGTTGCGCAAGCCCGCTTCAAGGTAGCGCTGCAAACCCGCCTCGAACAACCACAGGCTGGTTTGCGCCAGCACCACGCCGACGATCACCATCACGCTGATCAACCCCAGGCTCAAGCGCCGCTGGATCGACCTCATGCCGGGGTGGCGCCGAAACGGTAGCCCTGGCCGCGCCGGGTCTCGATCACGCTGCGGCCCAATTTGCGCCTTAGATGGTTGACGTGCACCTCCAGCACATTGGAGTCGCGTTCGGTCTCACCGTCATACAAGTGTTCGGCCAAGTGGCTTTTGGACAGAATCTGTTCGGGATGCAGCATGAAATAGCGCAACAAACGAAACTCGGCAGCCGTCAGCTGGATCTCGGCGCCGTCACGTAGCACGCACTGGCGACCTTCATCCAAATGCAGGCCGGCAGCTTGCAGGGTGGGTTGGTTCGTCTGGCCGTGGGAGCGGCGCAGCAGCGACTGGATGCGCAGGTACAGCTCTTCGGGGTGAAAGGGTTTGCTCAGGTAATCATCGGCGCCGGCCTTGAGCCCTTCGATACGCTCGGCCCAGGAATCGCGGGCCGTGAGGATCAGCACTGGGATGGCCAACGAGGCGGCGCGCCATTGCGCCAGCACTTCAAGCCCGGGTAAACCGGGCAAGCCAAGGTCGAGGATGATCAAGTCATACGGCTCGCTGCGTCCCTGATACACGGCGTCGCGGCCATCGGCCAGCCAGTCGACCGCGTAGCCCTGGCGCTGCAGGCCGGCCATCAGTTCGTCGGCCAGGGGCACGTTGTCTTCCACCAGGAGCAGGCGCATCAGTCTTCCTCATCTTTGATCAGGTCGCCATTGGTGGCATCCAGCTTGATCTCGCGCACCACGCCCTCGGTGGTCACCAGTTCCACTTCATAGGCGTATTGCCCGTGTTTCTTTTCCAGTTCGGCTTCCAGCAGCCGTGAGCCGGGGTATCGCGCCATGGCCTGCTGCAACAGCTGTTCCAATGGCAGGATGACGCCTTGTTGGCGCAGGGCCAGGGCTTCGTCCTGGTTGAGGTCGCGGGCCGCCAGGCTGGAACAGAACACCATGAGCACCAGCGCCACGCGACTGCCGACGCGTAAATTTACCTTCATTACGTATCCTGATGATTCTTGAGAACCTGCCCGGTGAGCGCGTTCAATTCAACGTCCCATTCAATGCCGTCTGCATCTCGTAGCTCGACTTCATAGACGTACTTGCCGTATTCCTCATCCAAATCGGTGTCCAGCAGCGTCGAACCAGGGTGAAGGGCCAGGGCCGTAGCTTCCAATTGATCGAAAGCGACAATTGTAACAGTGGCCGGCACGATCAGTGGCTTGTCGGGGTCCACGGCGGCGGCCGGGGTCGCCGTAACGAGGATGATAGCGGCGGCGCCCAGGCCAGTGAGGCGCTTCATGATAAGTCTCCGTTACATGATGTTTTCCTACGCCGGCCACGGTACGCGCTGCAACTTAACTGAAACTGAATTGCCACCATGGCAATTCCAGTCAAGCCATTTTTCCCACTGCCTGCGAGATTTCCTATACTGCCCCGCTCGCCTCAACAGAGACCGGTATGACAGCCATCCATATCAAGTTCCCGGCCTTGACACTCAAGGCCGGTAAACGCGCCATCACCCGCATCCGCGAGCAGGGCCTTGCGCCTGCCGACGTCGGTATCCTCCCCGGCGCGGCGGGCGGCCCCAAGGCCCTGGGTATCCAAGGGCTCGACCTGGCGCTGTTCGGTGATTGGTTGCCCCGTGCGCCGCGCGAGCGTGCGCTGATCGGCGCGTCCATTGGCTCCTGGCGGTTTGCCAGCGCCTGCCTGCCCGACCCGGTGCAAGGTTTGCTCGACCTGGGCCGGCTGTACAACGAACAGCGCTTCGCCAAAGGTGTGACCATGGCGCAAGTCAGCCAGAGCTGCCAACGCATGCTCGACGACCTGCTGGCCGGGCGCGATGCGCGGGTGCTGGACAACCCCGACTATCGGCTGAACATCATGGTGGTCAAGAGCCACGGTTTGCTCGCCGATGACCACCGTGGGCGGCTGGGGCTGGGCCTGTCGTCGGTGATTGCCGATAACCTGCGGGGCCGCGCACGGCTGTCGCGGCATTTCGAACGGCTGATCATCCACGACCCGCGCCAGGCGCCACCGGTACACCCCCTGAGGGACTTCCCCTCGCGCTTCCTCACCCTGGACGTGGGCAACCTGCGCCAGGCGTTGCTCGCGTCCGGGTCGATCCCCATGGTCATGCAAGGCGTGCGCGACCTGCCCGGGGCCGGGGCCGGCACCTACCGCGACGGCGGCCTGCTGGACTACCACCTCGACCTGCCCTACCACGGCGATGACATCGTGCTGTACCCGCATTTTACTGACCGGGTCATCCCCGGCTGGTTCGACAAGGGCCTGCCATGGCGGCGCAGCAACCAGCAAGGTTTGCAGGATGTATTACTGCTGGCGCCGTCCAGGGACTACCTGGCCCGCCTGCCCCACGGCAAGCTGCCAGACCGCAGCGACTTCAAGCGTTTTATGGGCGATGACCCTGGCCGCAACAAATATTGGCAAACTGCCATGAGCGAGAGCCAACGGCTGGGGGATGAGTTTTTGGCATTGGCGGATAACGGCAAGCTCGGCGACCGTTTGCTAGCCCTTTGACCGCATGGGCGCCTGCGGCCGAGGGGCGGTATGCGCAGAGGTTGATCAAGCTGTTAAACTCGCCGCCTGCCAGACACCTGACCGAGCTGAAAACACTGTGGAAATCTTCAAGGAATTTACATTCGAATCCGCCCACCGCCTGCCCCACGTACCGGAAGGCCACAAATGCGGGCGCCTGCATGGGCATTCGTTCAAGGTGGCCATCCACCTGAGCGGCGACCTGGATCCCCATACCGGCTGGATTCGCGACTTCTCGGAGATCAAGGCGATTTTCAAGCCGCTCTATGAACGCCTCGACCACAACTACCTCAACGACATTCCCGGCCTGGAAAACCCTACCAGCGAAGTACTGGCCAAGTGGATCTGGAATGAACTGAAACCTTTGCTGCCGGAACTCAGTGCGATCCGTATCCACGAGACCTGCACCAGTGGGTGCATTTATCGCGGCGAGTAAGTGATCGAGTGTTGAAAAGACCACCTGCGGGGAATGTCACTGTTTGTTCGCTCTAGCTCTTAATTGGCTGACATTGCCAGCTGTAGGTGTTTTTTTCGAAGCGGCGGGCTGATCCATTAGGAAAACCCGCACAGACGCCGATCGACTGAGCCAGTTTGGCTCACCGCTGCACTGCTTTTGCGCTGATTGGGAGGGGGCGGCTTTATAAAGGGCTTACTCCGTCAGCGCATACCTGCCTGCACCTGCATTGGCACGCAGGATGCACACGACCTGGGTCACCACTCAGGGAGCAGCCCCCATGACGCAGCAAGACCCCGGCAACGACTACCCTCTCAGCGAAGTCCCCTTGCACGCGCGCAAGGGTCTGGCCTCTACCGCCATGGTGTTGCTGGGGTTCACCTTTTTTACCGCGACCATGTTCGCCGGCGGCAAGCTGGGGGTAGCGTTCAGCTTCATCGACATGCTCGGCGTCGTGGCCCTGGGTAACCTGTTGTTGGGTATCTACGCCGCAGGCTTGGGTTACATCGCATTCAAGAGCGGCTTGAACTCGGTGTTGATGGGGCGCTTCTGCTTTGGCGAAGTGGGCAGCAAGCTCAGTGACTTGATCCTCGGTTTTACCCAGATCGGCTGGTATGCCTGGGGCACGGCCACGGCTGCGGTGGTATTGAGCAAGTATTTCCAATTGAGCCAGGGCAGTGTGCTGGGGCTGATGGTGGTATTTGGCTTACTGTTCTGCGCCACCGCCTACGTGGGGTATCGCGGCTTGGAAATCCTGTCCTACATCGCGGTGCCGGCCATGGGCATCCTGTTGATGCTGTCGATGTGGGTCGCCACCGTGAAGGTCGGCGGGCTGGAGGGGCTGCTGGCGGTGGTGCCCAGCGCTGAGCTGGACTTGTCCACCGCCATCACCCTGGTGTTCGGGACCTTTGTCAGCGGGGCAACCCAGGCCACCAACTGGACACGGTTTTCGCGCTCGGCCAAGGTTGCGGTGCTGGCCAGCCTGATCGGCTTTTTTGTCGGCAATGGCTTGATGGTGCTGATCGGGGCCTATGGCGCCATCGTCTATCAGCAACCGGATGTAGTGGAAGTCTTGCTGCTGCAAGGTTTCGCCACGGCGGCGATGGCGATGTTGCTGCTCAATATCTGGAGCACCCAGGACAACACCATCTACAACTTCGCCGTCGCCGGTTGCAACCTGCTACGTACCCAGCGTCGCAAGAGCGTGACCCTGGCCGGCGCGGTGATCGGCACCCTGCTCGCCTTGTTCGGCATGTACGACTTGTTGGTGCCGTACCTGATCCTGCTGGGCACGGTCATCCCGCCGATAGGAGGCGTGATCATGGCGGACTTCTTCTATCGCTATCGCGGCCAATATCCGCGCTTGGCAGAGGCTCACTTACCGGCATTCAATTGGCCAGGTCTGATCGCGTATGGGGTGGGCACCGTGGTCGCGTTCAACTCGCCGTGGGTCGCACCGTTGGTGGGAATTTTTGCCGCATCGCTGACCTATGTGCTGCTCAGCGCCATACTACGCGTCATGACCGCTCGGACATCGGTATCGCCCTGAGGATCTGGCGGCTGTCTGCCTGATTGTTTTTAGCCAAGAGGAACTTGCCCATGCACATCATCAATGCCCGCCTGCGCAACCGTGAAGGCCTGCATGATCTGCACCTGGAAAATGGCCGGATCGCCAGCATCACTGCGCAAACCGGAGCGCCCATACTGATGGGCGGCGACTTGGACGCCGCCGGCAACCTGGTCATACCGCCCTTTGTCGAGCCCCACATCCACCTCGACGCCACCCTCACCGCCGGCGAGCCGCGCTGGAACATGAGCGGTACGCTGTTTGAAGGCATCGAGTGCTGGGGCGAACGCAAGGCCACCATTACTCTGGAAGACACCAAGACCCGGGCCAAAAAAACCATTCAGGCTCTCGCCGCCCATGGCATCCAGCATGTGCGCACCCATGTCGACGTCACCGACCCGGACCTCACCGCACTCAAGGCCCTGCTGGAGGTACGTGAAGAGAGCTCGCATCTGATCGACCTGCAAATCGTTGCCTTCCCCCAGGAAGGCATCGAGTCCTTCCGCAATGGTCGCGAGTTAATGGAGGAAGCCATTCGCCTGGGTGCCGATGTGATCGGTGGCATCCCCCACTTCGAATACACCCGCGACCAAGGCGTGAGTTCGGTGAAGTTCCTCATGGATCTGGCCGAGCGTACTGGCTGCCTGGTGGACGTGCACTGTGACGAAACCGATGACCCCCACTCACGCTTTCTCGAAGTCCTCGCGGAAGAAGCCCGCAGCCGCGACATGGGTGCCCGCGTGACCGCCAGCCATACCACCGCCATGGGTTCCTACGACAATGCTTACTGCGCCAAGCTGTTTCGCCTGCTAGGGCACTCCGGCATCAGCTTTGTCTCGTGCCCCACCGAAAGCATCCACCTGCAGGGCCGCTTCGACAACTTCCCGAAACGCCGTGGTGTCACCCGTGTGAACGAACTGCTTGAGGCCGGCATGAACGTGTGTTTCGGCCAGGATTCCATCGTCGATCCCTGGTACCCGCTGGGTAACGGCAACATTCTGCGAGTACTGGAGGCCGGTCTGCACATCTGCCATATGCTCGGTTACCGCAATTTGCAAAACGCCCTGGACCTGGTCACCGACAACAGTGCCAAAGCCATGGCCCTGGGCGATCGTTATGGGTTGCAAGCAGGTCGCCCGGCCAACCTGCTGATCCTGTCGGCCGACAGCGACTACGAAGTCATACGTAGCCAGGGCCTGCCGTTGTACTCGATTCGCAACGGCAAGGTACTGATGAAACGGCAACCGGCACAGGTAGAGTTTATGTAACCGCGTGGGTTAGACGACTGAGTCGATGTCCAACGTTTGCACCCGTGCCTGTTCATCGTGGGAAGGCGGCGGAACGCTGGTGAATTGGGCCGGCTGACGATTCTCGCGATGGCGGAACCAACGCTGAGGCTCGCTTGCAGATGTGCAGAAGAGGCATGACTGCCGTAGACATCGCGGGCTTGCAGGCGACGCCAGCGCAGGCTTGCCAAGCGCTCGCGGCTGGTGTGCAAACGGTCGATCTCTGCGTTCAAGGCATCAGTAGGTTCATGGCTACGATCATTGGCAGGGCGCCGCAGAGCAAGTTCACGCCGCTTGGCCCGTAGTTGCTCGCGCATGTCTTCAAAGGCCCGGTCGAGCAGCTCGAATTCCCTCTGGGTCACCAACGAGCCCTCACTCTCCAGGGTTTGTTGCCAGCGGCGCAATGTCGCCCACGCCGCGGGGATGTAGCTGGTGGTCATGAAGTGCTGGTCGGCTTGAAACAGCTGCCTCAGCACATTATCGCGGTCGGGCATGTCGCCCTGCAGTTGCAATGCGCGGTTGCAACCCGCTTCTTGGAGGGATTCACAGCCAGGCTTCCATAACACCGAAGAATGGCTGCCATCCGGGAGCGTGATCGGCATGAAATGATATTGCTCGCCATGATGTCGATAGGGGTTACCACCCACGCGCACCAGCCCTGCGGCGAACAACAGGCCACCGGGTAAAGGGTTGCTGAATAGCGTGATGGCCCCGGGAATCCAGAGCTTGGCGGTGGTATTCATCCAGGGCGCCGGGACGCTGGGGACAGGGTCGTTGTGGTTGACGATGCGGTGGTGGACCAGGGAAGAGGCACCGGCGGTGAATTCAGAGTCGGCGGCGCGGGGGGCGCCGTAGGTGTAGAGCAGGATGTTGTAATGGGCATCCTGGGCTCGGCGCAGCCCTTCGGCCAACAGCAATGCAATGGCGCCTCCGAGGCTGTGGCCGCAAATTACGATGCGCTGGCCCACATGAAACTGATCAAGGTATTGCAATACGAAATCACGCATAGCCCGGTAGGCCTGGTAAAAACCACCGTGCGCTTTTCCAACACCGTCGTCGAAAGACACCTGATGGGCGTCGGCGTCGCGTAATACGTCGGCACGGCTGACCGTTCCTCGCACAGAAATCAGGATGATCTGATCGTGGTGAGTGATGAAGGCCTGGGTATCAGTGCCAAATTTTTCATCATCGAAAAAGTGCAGACGTGCGGGATGTTCCTGCTCTTCGTTTCGTTCCGGGCGATTTTGGGGATACAACACGGGATCGAACGGCAGGATTTCGAAGCGTTGGGAGTAAGGGATATCTTCGTAGATCGGGTAAAAACGGTGTGATTGCTTCGGATCAATTCGCCAGGCTTCGTGATACACCGAAAGCTGTTCAGCGAATAAATTTCCAACGCTCGGATCCAACGGAAACCGGACTTCGTCTAATGGTTTTTCGACGGGGGCCTGTCCAAAATCGCAGTAACTCAACGCAGCAAACAATGCCAGTTGGTATAGGTTCAGGGCGCAGAAGCCGTCTTCGGTGGATAAGATGGGGCGTAAGGCCCGTAGTGGTCGCACTTCCAGAACGGTGTGCTTGTTGGGGAACAGTACGATACCCACCAATGAAGGCTGAGGCGGGCCGAAGCCCAGATCGGCCATCATTTTCAGTGCGTGACGCTTGGGACGCAAAGCTGACGAAGCAGGTCGGGGCAAATGAGCGCTATGGCGTACCAAATCGCTTACTTCAACCTGATAAAACCCATCCGCTTCTTGGTAGGCAGCCCCCCCCTCAACGCGTTTGCCGTCAGCACTACCAAAAAAAGTTCGCTCAGCGCGAATTTGAAGTTCGGTGATAGGCAGTTTGTACGTTCGGCGCGTTCTTAGCTGGTAGTACGGCTCCTCAGTCCCGCTATACAAATCATCCAACATGAGAACAACAGGGCCGCAGTAGAAATCCTGCAGCCTGGCAAAACCCTCGCCATTCAATTTACCGACGTACTGTCTCCCTGAACTGTCATGGACCGAAAATGGCAGTCCGCCATAGGCTTTTCCATTGCCAGCCATATCGACCAAACGAAAACTTACCCAGTGCCCTTTCAATGAGCAAGCAGGCATTCGTTCACTGAAAAAAGCTTGCTTCCATGCATCCAGCTTCATGAATTCGTCCTTGTTATTTGCATGTTGGGTAGACGTCGCATATGCGCCCGTCCGGCATTTTTATGGGTTTAAAGTCCGTGGTGTTACCTGCGCAATATGCAAAAAGGTCTTCGAAACTCTTGCCTCTGCATCGCCGCCATCCACCCGGCACAGCTACCCATCTATCATCAAAGGCAGGTAACTCATCCTTACTGACAGATAGCACCAGCCTCAGCTTTTTCCCCGGTAATTGCGGCCGTTGTGCCACCCCCCCTACACGCGACTCTTGCAAGTTTCCCATCGAATCCAATGAATTGCAGATCAGGAGTTTTCTAATCGCATGCAAAGGCCCTACCGTCCGAAAGTGCCACTTACATTGCCCAAGTATTTCCTGCACACCCGAGTCGGGCATCCCCGGTAGCTCGGCCTCCAAACGGTCTCGAATGGAAATACTCCCGAAATTCCCGCCCACATCCGTACTCCGCGTCCCCCACTTCGCATAGAAGTCAAATTCCACGCTGCGCAGGACCAACGGACATCCTTCTACCGTTTCAGTCAGTGGCAACTCGTAACTCACACTGCTCGCCACAGGCTTGTAGTCTGTAAAAAAGACTTTCCGCTCAGGTCTTTTGCCTCGCCGCCGAGGCAAGGTGCAGGTCTCACCCGTTGCGGGCCGGTAGTTGGCAGCCGTTTTAAGTTCAAATTGCGCCGGCAAATCCACCTCCAATGTAAAACGCTCCACCGTCCTCCCCGTACACCCCGACAGCCACGCAGCCGCAATAACCAGCAACCCCCACCCTATCCACCTATTCACCTTTCCCTACCTCCCTGTGCCACTGCTCCACCACTCGTTCAAAATGCTCCCCTGGCGCCTCGCCGGCCCTCGGCTGCCAATGGATAACACTGCTTCGGGTCGCCTCTGCCAAACGACGCACCACCAAAAATTCGAGTTTCTCCGGCTCCCGCCATTGCCAGGTACGTGCCTGCGCCAGTACCTGGGCCAGCCAAATCCTTGGGTCTTGGAATTCGACCAATGCCGCCAGGTCTTCACTGTGTTCCGCCAACAGGTAACGCAGGATATTGGCGTTCAGGATGGCTTCGGCATGGGGGTTGGGTGTATCGAGCCAAGGCGGGAGCCGAGGCGCTGGGTAATCGCCCGGTGCAGGGTTTTCGTGATGGCACCAATGGCCTTCGTGCCAATAGCACACACTGATCAGCGGCCCGAGGTAGACCGGCCAATGCTCTTTGGCCAGATGGGCCAAGGCGCGGGCCAAGGTGCGGTTGTCGTGAATGCGGTAAAGCGCCTGCTGGCCCTCCGGCCCTATCAGGAGCCTTTCGCGCCAATGGCGCGCCACATCCGCCAAGTCGGTAGCCGACAAGCTCGCGAGCCACCCCCAGTTTGACTCCGGGTGTTGCAACAGATCAGCCAGGGCGGGTTCATTGATCTGCTCAAGCAAGAGGATGATCGGGCCAGAACTCGCCAGCTCCGCCGCGGCGGTATCGCTATAGAGATTGCAATAGTGCGACGGGGCGCAACCTGCCAATAGAGGCTGGCGAGTCTCGTGGCTACCCTCCACTATCAGGCACAATCGGTGCCCGTTCTGCAGCTGTTGGGCCATCCAACGATGGGGCAAGCTGTCCATCAAGCCGCCCTCTGCGTGATATCGCACAGGCCTTCGCGGCAGCGCTCGCACAGGGGGCAAAAGTCCGCGTCCAGTTGCCTGGCCAAGTCCATGACGATGCTTTGCACTGCCGATAACTGCGCGCCAGCGAGCAAAGCCGGGCTCACCGAACTGTTTGCGACCGGCGAACCGGCCTGGGTGAGGGGCCTGCTGCTTGAGATACTGCCCGCTTGCATCACCAAGTGTTCCCCGCCAGCCATCAAGCTCAGTTGCGCACCGGCCTCAATGACCAGGCTGGCACCGGCCTTGAGGTGAACCTGCTGCCCAGCTTCGATCACCAGACTCTGGCCAACGCGAGTCAGGCTATCGCCCTCTACCTCCAGGCGACTGTCATGACCCACCCGTTGTTCCAGGTCACGCTGGGCGTGCAGGTAGATGAGCTCTTCGCCGCGTCGATCTTCAACGTGCAGCTCGTTAGCCCCTCCACCATTCGGTGAACTGCGGCTACGCAGCACGCTGCGTGTCTTGTGCTGCGGCAAGGGATAGGCTGGCAGGTGTGATGCATTGGGCAGGCAACCCGTAACGAGAGGGTCGTCCGGGTCGCCCTCCAGAAAGCTCACCAGCACTTCCATCCCTACCCGTGGAATCACCATGGCCCCAAACCCGTCCCCCGCCCAACCGGACGCCACGCGCAGCCAGCAACTGCTCGCCCCCTCGCGGTTGTCCATACGATCCCAATGAAAGCGCACCCTCACCCGACCATAGGCATCGCAATGCACGTCTTCGCCCGCAGGCCCGGTTACCGTCGCGGTCTGGCTGCCACTGATCGTTGGCCTGGGATGCTTGAGGGCCGGTCGATGCACTGCACGCCAGGGTGTCGCGGTGAATCGGTTGCGATAGCCCTGGAATCCACTGGCTTCAACTATCGACTCCTCCAACACCTGCGGCTGGTAACCCTCATGACGCACCGAAGTCAGCAGCCATAAATCGTTGCAGAGCGGGTCGGGGTGATCACATAGCTCAAGGAAGTGACCACTGCACAATGCCGGCTGGTCGCTCTTGCCCAACACCCTGTGGCGATCACGCTGGTGACGCTCCAGGCCGCGTCGCGCCAGTTGCGCGCCGCGCGCATGCCCCTTAAAACCGGCAGGGTAGGCATAGTCTTCCAAAGCTTGCGCCTGCCCGGCACCGGCATGTTTTTGCAGGCGAAATGAAGGGTGCTCGAAGTCATAGTCACGACGTACAGTGCGCCGGCTGCGCGTCTCCAATCGCAGGTCGAAACGCTGTACAACACGGCTCTGGAGCGCCGGATCAGACGACGAACAATACCGCTGCACCGGCAACCGTCGAAATACTGTCTGGTCATCACCGAACACCAGCAGATGATTGTCCACGCTGTGACGAAAGTGATAGTGGATGCCCTCCTCTTCACACAGCCGCTGGATAAAATGCAGGTCGGACTCCCTGTACTGCACGCAAAACGCGCGTGGCGGATACACCACCGGCCCGAGTTCAAAGGCATAGGCGTCAGAGAAGATGCCGTGGTGTTCGAGGACCGTCGCAATGATCTGCGGTACGCTGCGCTGCTGGAAAATCCGCTGGTCGCAACGATGGGCAAGGGATGCCAGACGTGGAGCCAGCGTGATGTGATAACGGGTGAGTCGCGCACCGGGATCGTCCCGACCGATGGCGTAGACGTACCCATGCAGGCCCTGCCCTGCTTCCCCGAAGTCCAGATAGGCGGGTTTATGAAACAATGCCTCCAGGTCAAGAGAAGGATCTTCGCTGACTAACTGCACCTGTATGAAGTAAGGTTGATCGAGGGCTTCGCTGCCTTTGAACGCTACTACCTGAAGATCTGTATTTATTTCTGAAAGGATCAATTTGAAACATGACGAAAGAAACTTGTTAACCATCCTTTGTTACCCGCTATCAACTTTTCGATTGAACGACTCTCTTTCGCCAACGCCAACTGGATTGGAAAAAAGCACCTGAACATGCTCAAGCTTAGCGATTTCAGGCGATTTTCGGCCCGAACCGAATAAAAAAGAAGTTTCGTACAACGAGGATGGAAGTGTCTTTTTACAAAATATTAATACTTTCCATAACAAACAGAAAACGCGGACTGTTGCTTGTCTCTTTACAACTAAGCTTTAAGGAAACAGCTGACACTAATTCAAGGCGCCTGCTGCTCCGAGGTCTAAATAGTTAGTCGCGCCGTCCCGAAAAGACTCACACTCAGCACATTTCCAGACTCAGTCTGCAATCGCACTGGCGCCGTGCCACCCGGCATCACCACCGTTACGTCGTCACCCTCAATCCAACCCGCGCGCCATGCCGCGCATGCTACTGCGCTGGCGCTGGTCCCCGAAGACGCCGTAGGCCCCTCTCCTCGCTCAAATACGCGCGCGATGACTCGATTGCCAGCGTCTCGAGCAACCCATTGCAGGTTGACCCCGCCAACACAGAGTTGCCCGCACCCTGCCGGCGGTGCAAAAGCGATGGCCTTCAACCGATTGAAAAGTGCCAACTGGTGCATCGTGTCATTACCCGGCAACGCCGACACATGCTCAACCAGCGTCACACAATGAGGGTTGCCTATCCGGACAAATTGGCTGTTTCCCCATTGCGCATTGATCGACGCCAATGCCGCCACGCGACTGAATTCATGATGTGCCGCGACCACATGGCTCACACCGACCGCGCCCACCGCCAAGGGGCCAAACTCGGGCCTGCCCAACGCCAGCCAGAAGCCTGGCACCTGTTCATGCTTCGCCGGCTCGACATAGGTGATCACGGGCGATACCGCATCCGGCTTGTCGTGATACACCCGCAACTCGTTACCGTGCACCATTAACCCCTGGTCGGTTAACGCCTGAGCAAAAATGGTCAGGCCATTACCACTGCGTTCGGCGAGAGAACTGTCGGTATTGATGATCAGCAGATCAAACGGTGGCCGTGCTTGAAATGGCCCGACTAACAAACCATCACAGCGATACGCCTTTGCATCGGCCGGTGGTGGTAATGCACCCCAGCCACATTCGGACGCAATGGCCGACGCGGCCCACATCTTGCGCGTGCTTGCAGCCAAGCGGGCGTTGTCGGGCACATCGATACCCAGACCGCGCAAATGGGCCGGGCTGACCACCCCATAGATATTTCCGCGTGCATCGTAGAACCGAGTCATGACCACGCCAGCCAGAGTTTTTTCATCGATTCGTCCGCTCACTTATCGACCACCGGGACAGCAGCGTATTACAGAACGGTCGATCTGTGGGAGGTGGGCGCAAAGGCAGTAAGCCACTGCAAGAACCTGGGGTTCAGCCACTCCTGCAGGGAGTACACACCTTCCGGACCACCTCCTACAGGTTCGACCATTCCTACGTGGTTACCCGACGCCAAAGCGTTCCATTTTTTGTAAAAAAAAAGCTCGCGATCTGCGTTTTTAATCCTGATCACAAAAGGAACCCAGCTCGCTCGACAGGGCCTGATGTGCAAGGATGTCGCGCCGGACATCGTTCGTTGAACGCCAAACCAAGGATTTTTCATGACTGCCATTCCCACCCCTGCCCCCGTGGTTCCCGGGCGGCTGGAGCAGATGTCGACCCGCATCGCTTTTTTTATCGCAGGCTTTGGTATCGCCGCCTGGGCGCCTTTGGTGCCGTACGCCAAGGCGCGTGCAAATCTGAATGAAGGCACCCTTGGCCTGCTGTTGTTGTGCCTGGGGGTGGGGTCGATCATCGCGATGCCCGCTGCGGGCGTGCTGGCATCTCGCTTTGGCTGCCGACGCGTGCTCACCGCAGGGACGCTGATGATCTGCCTGGCCCTGCCGATGCTGGCCACTGTCAGTTCGATCCCGCTGTTGATCGCGGGGTTATTCCTGTTTGGCGCGGGCCTGGGCACCGTGGACTCCACCGTCAACCTGCAAGCGGTGATCGTTGAGCGCGCCAGTGGCAAAACCATGATGTCGGGCTTTCACGGGTTGTTC
>NZ_WJZM01000005.1:0-147129 GCF_021609545.1 Pseudomonas sp. PA-1-6B | reverse complement strand
CGAGACCTTCTCCGTATGCGACACCCTACGTTTACATGTAGCTAGTCTATGTTTTTTTTGTATGCCGCCGACTACCCCCACTCACTAATTTATAGTCTCTTGGTCGGCAGCGACAGATGTATAAAAGAGAACCGTCACAAATACGTCACGCGTTGCCCCGCCGATGCCACCCGCACATGACAGTGTGATATTGCGGGTCACGCTGCCGGCGAAGCTGCCCACGCCGCGAAAATCACGAGCAGCCACGGCCGGCATAGGCATGGCGACCGAAGGTGTTGAGACCCTGCAGGTGGGTTTTCGTGGCGCATTGATGGTGACGTTGGAGAAGTTCACTGCGTAATAGCCAGCGCCGGTGATGGGCGTGCCGGTGATCGTATACCTTGCAATGTTTCTGGCGGTGATCGTGCCACCCGTTATGGCGCCTGTGGCGACAAAATAAATTCGGGTATCAAGCCCAAGGACAATGGGCCTTGCTCTGGCATCTCCAACAATGAGTGTGACACCTGCCGTGTTGATGGCCATAAACGGCCGGTTCGGGTCCCTCGCCATCAGGGCAAACCCCACCCCAGGCACATTGGTGGCATACACTGGCATTGAAAGCCCGCTAGCGAAAAATGTCCGGCCCGTCGGCGTGCTATTGACCAGTGCCAGCCTGGCCTGTGCCCCTAAAGCAATTCGTGTGGTACACCGAAGCGCGGACGATGGAGGACTGTCGAAGCGATAGCCGTTGGCGGACCCGACCACCTGCCCGATTTGCTGCCCCGCCGCAACCGTGATCGGGGGAATGGAAATATTCACCGCCGGGCCGGGAGCACAGGTGATCGCTTGAGCTTCCAGCGCCACCATCCATCCTCCCAGCACCACGCTGGCAAGTGAAAACCTAGTCATGAAAACAACACCTCTGTCATATCGAATAAGTCATGCGCCGCAACAGTCATCCATCGGCACTCACTCATAGCTGCCCCGCAACCTGGCGCCCTTGGCTTGCCACGCACACCCCCTGAAGGTAATCGGTAGTGGCCTGTCGTTGGCCCTCGGTGATCGGCGGCATGTGGTAGTAGATATCGCACTGCTCGGCGATTTTGCTGCCCCACTTGACGGTCAGACGACCTTCCTGCGGGATGTCTCGGACGAAGGCTTTACTGGCCTGCCCCACCACGCCTACCTCACGCCCTTGCGCATCAAATACCTGTGCTGCAAATGGCAGCGGGCTGCCATTCTCGTGGACGCCCTTGACCAGTACCGCCCGGCCACTGAGCGTGTCGAACTTGACCAGCGATACTGCGCCCGAGGTCGGTACGACGTTGCGCGTCGACTCCTGGAGCTCTACATCCATCGACATGCCTTCCGGATCGATTTCCACCGTATTATTCTGGAACGCCGTCAGATTGGGCACGACAGCGAACCCGCTGCTGTTGACCCGTGCACCGCTGCTCCCCCCGAGCCTGGCCCCTTCTGCACCTGGCACATGCACCAGCGCCGAGGCTTCGCCGAGGCTTTGCGAGAACGCGATACCTGCGGCATGAACGACCACCCCACCATCGGCGCCAAACGAAAGCTGCGAGCTATCGCGGCTCTGGCTATATCCGGCACGCAGTTGGGTGGCATCCGTGCGATAGCCGGCATAGGTGTTGAACTGGCCGGAGTGCGTGCTTTCACTGGTCGCGCGGCTGGCTGAAACACCGTAGTTGAGCGCGGTGTCCTCGCCCAGGAACCCGTTGATGCCCACCTGCTGCTGGCTGCCCCGTGTATCACCGGTGTCCCGGGAGAACGAAGTATTGATCGTCGGCGCTCGCGATTCGCCCCCCAGCGGCATCGACAGTGTGAGCATGTAGCGGTTATCGATACGCCCGGGTTGGCCGATACGCCCGAAAAACACATCGTCGCTGAGCTCGCTTTGGGTCAGTTGTCGCGTGTCCTGGACCCTGGAACGCTGTGCCGACAGGTTCCAGTTGACCTTGTTCCAGGTCGAGCCATAGCTGGCGGTGAATGAAACCTGGCGCCCTTCCTGTCCTCCCCAATAGTCGACGGAGCTGCCGTACAAGCTCAAGGTGCCGATACCCAACTGCTGGCTGACTGTCATGTCGAGCCGGCTTTTTTGCCGGGCATAGCTGTTGATGTCACCTGCCCGGCTCGCGATTTCGCGCACATTCAGTGCATCCTGCAGGTTCAGGTAACCCTCGGTGGAGAACCGGTACGCACCCAGCGCAAAATGCGTACCCGAGGCCGGCAGGCTTTTGTTGTAACCCAGCCCCAGGCTTTGCCCGGACTGGCGCCCATGATCGGGCACCTCGGTATGGGAGGTGGCAGTGTCCAGAGAGAACGCACCGAAGGACGTATTCAACGCGATACCGAGCTTTCCCTGTTCATAGCCTTTGGAAACACTGCCGCCACCGTAGACCGTCAGATCATCGGTCAAACCGTGCTGCAAAGTGCCTTGAAAGACGTTGGCGCCCTTCGCATCAACGCCCTTTTGCTGCACCTTACCCAAGGTGGCGCTGTACTTTGTCGCGTCGGCGCGCAATAACTGCGGGGCCACCGAGTACGGCACGACGAAGGTGTTCCGACGCCCGTCGACTTCGGTCACGCTGACGATCAAATCACCACCGTAGCCGGTGGCATGTAGGTCACTGATAACAAAGGGGCCGGGCGGTACCGTGGTCTCATAAATGGTGTAGCCGTTCTGGCTGACCGTGACCGTTGCATTACTGTCGGCCGTCCCCCGAACCTGCGGTGCGTAACCTTGCTGCGTCTGCGGGCGCATCCGGTCGTCGGTGGCCAGAGTGACGCCCCGCACGCGCACCCCGTCGACAATATGTCCGTTGCTGAAGGTGTCTCCGAGGGTCAGTTGTGACTGCCAGGGGATGATGCTGCGCTGTACATAAGTGGACGTGTTCTGATAAGTCTCAAAGCCAGTGCGGTTGCCCCAGGCCTGGGCGCCCTGATGTCGCAAGCGCCATGCACCCAGGTTGATACCGGCATTGAGGCCCAGGTAAGTACGACCGTCACCTTCACCTGCGGTGACCGTATTGGTACTGAAGTTGTAATTGAGCAGCCCGGCGGCAATGCCCTCATCCAACAACTCGGGGTCAATGTAGCCGCGCATGGAACGCTTCATGTAGGCCTGCGGCACGCTGGCCGCCAACTCGAGTGCACCCGGATCGAACGTGCTGGATGCCATCGGAATCCACTGCCCCAGGTCGCCGCAGTACTGGCCGGCGGCGGCAGGGTTCGAGAGTTCGCGCCCATGGGCATCGGTATCGACTTTATCCATCGCGATACCGATTTTTTCCAATACTTCACGACTCAAGCACGGCTGCGCCCCGGTCTTTGCATGGGCCGCAACAAACTCCACCTCCCTGCGCCCCAGGGTCTGGCCGTTGACTACGATATCTACGCGGTATATGCCAGGGCTCATCTGGTTGCTGGTATTGAACCGTGACGTGTCAACCGACGACGCCAGGCCACTGGAGAATGCGTTCAGATCAAAGCTCAACTCAGACGCAAGCGCGACATCGCTTGCGATCACGGCCGCACTCATCAAACCGCCCAGCATTATCGTGCGAGGCTGGAATGGCAAAATCGGGGCGCAGCGATGCACCCGTACTTGGATGTGACTAGGCATAGTTATGACTTCAGTGGACGCTGAGAAATGTACGTTTGCTTGCCATCAGCAACGTTTCGGGGCCGCGTTCAGCGGTGCAATACAGCAGGCTGCGCGGATGAAAAGCCGCCGAAATCGTTGATATAAGTGAAATCCACCCGCGCATCGACGGGTATTACCTTCGCGGCTTTCGGCACCGGCACCTTCAACGTGCCTCCTGGTTCCACCATGCCCTCCGTCAGGGACAGTTTTTCCGCTTCGGGACCAGAGCCCATGAGCAGGACAATGTCGTTGAAGGTGACGTGATACGCCGAGGGGTTATGCACCTGTATCACGCTGCCTTGGGCGCCCCGTTCCACGGACCAGCGCAACAGCCCAGGCGCCTCCTCGGGTGTTCCAGATAACTGCGCCGGACGGAAAAACACTTTGGTGCGGATACGAAACGCGAACTTGAAGTGATTCCGCTGGCTGTCTTCAAGCGTGGGGTCAAACTCACTGGTAGCGCCAGGCACTTCAAGTACGTTCAACCAGAACAGCGACTCTCTATCCGTCGGCAGCGGTGCCTTGGTGTAGGACAGGCGCATGGACTGACTTTTGCCGGCGTCCAGGCGAAATACAGGAGGAGACAGCACGAAAGGCACATCGCTCAGTGTCGGCGCTTCCTGCGCGTCACCCGCGTCCAGCCACGCCTGCACCAGGCGGGGCGCGTGTTTGTCATCATTGGTTACTCGCACGGTGACCTCACGTCGCTGCTCGGGGTAAATCTGTCGCGTACCGTCGATAACCACTCCCGCGTGCACCGTGTGCGATGCCATCCCCAAAGCCAGGCTCAGCGCGACCCGCACCCCACGACGACTCAAGATCATCAGTAAATCCTGCATCAGGTAATCCTTGAAAACGGTTGTCCTGCGCCCGACCACTGGGTCGAGCGAGGATCTCAGGCAACAAACGCAGTGGTCATCAGCCTGGCTGCATCAAGGAAAGGTGACCGAGTACTGCACGCTGCTGGTGACATTGCCCGCGCCTGCCGCTCCGCCGTTGGCGATGTAGCGTGCGTAAAACGGCAAGGTCGCCAGACCACTGGTAACGGTGGCAACGGTCGAGTTATTACCTGTGCGCAAGTCCATTGGCGTGTTGGAAGCCCCATCGAGAATTTGTACCTCCACCCGGGAGGCGGGTGTCGCCGTTGCCGTGTTACGCAGGTTGCCGGTTGCCGGGTTGATGCCAGGGCTGGTCGGTTCATAACGTACGGCGACCTTGGTACCGTCCGGGCACCCGCCCGAGCCGCCCACATACACAAAGTAGCGCTTGGCGCCTGCCGTATCGCCTGCTGCCTTGAGAGCCGAGGTTTGTACGCGGTCAAGCACTACCGGAAAGTTAGCGCCTGAGCCTGGCGAGGCCCCGGTACCGCCGCTGATGGTGCAGGTGGTGCCACTGACCGAGCCGGTGATCGTGATGGTACCGTCTGCCGCATGCGCGGAGCTGGCAGCGAAGCCGCACAAAGCGAGCACTGCAGCCGCCAGAGTTTGTTTTGTCATAATCAGTCTTTCCTCACAATTGGGGTTCGCGAAACGCAAGGTTGCGACACAGGAGAAGATCAGCTCTTGCGTCACTCCTGAGTGGAAGCCATGTCGACTCCGTTCCCCCTGCCCCGAGGATTTGTCTGTTACAAGATCGGTCGGGCCTGTTTGGCAGGCAAAAAAAGGCTCCGTACCTTTCGATACGGAGCCTGTGCGTGAAGCGCCGGAACAGCCTGCCCGGCCTCACATGGATCAGTCGGCGGTCAAGACCCCACGACGCACCTGGTCGCGCTCGATCGACTCGAACAGTGCCTTGAAGTTGCCCTCGCCAAACCCATCGTCGCCTTTGCGCTGGATGAATTCGAAGAACACCGGGCCCATCAGGGTTTCCGAGAAGATCTGCAACAGAAGACGCTTGTCACCGGCAATCGACGAGCCGTCCAGCAGGATGCCGCGCGATTGCAACTGGTCCACTGGTTCACCGTGGTTCGGCAGGCGGCCTTCGAGCATTTCGTAATACGTGTCTGGCGGCGCCGTCATGAAGCGCATGCCGATCTTCTTCAGTGCATCCCAGGTCTTGACCAGGTCGTCAGTGAGGAACGCGACGTGCTGGATACCCTCACCGTTGAACTGCATCAGGAACTCTTCGATCTGCCCGGCCCCCTTGGACGACTCCTCGTTCAGCGGGATACGGATCTTGCCGTCCGGCGCGCTCATGGCCTTGGAGGTCAGGCCGGTGTACTCGCCCTTGATATCGAAATAACGCGCTTCGCGGAAGTTGAACAGCTTCTCGTAGAAGTTGGCCCAATAGATCATGCGTCCGCGATAGACGTTGTGGGTCAGGTGGTCGATGACCTTCAGGCCAGCGCCTACCGGGTTGCGATCAACACCTTCGAGGTAGACGAAGTCGATGTCGTAGATCGAGTTGCCTTCGCCGAAACGGTCGATCAGGTACAACGGCGAACCGCCAATGCCTTTGATCGCCGGCAGGTTCAGCTCCATCGGGCCGGTGTCGATGTGGATCGGCTGGGCGCCCAGTTCCAGGGCACGTTTGTAGGCCTGTTGCGAGTCCTTGACGCGGAACGCCATGCCGCACACCGACGGGCCATGCTCGGCCGCGAAGTAAGAAGCGAGGCTGTCAGGTTCGTTGTTGAGGATCAGGTTGATCTCGCCCTGGCGATACAGGTGCACGTTCTTGGAACGGTGGGTCGCCACTTTGGTGAAACCCATGATCTCGAAGATCGGCTCCAGGGTGCCTGGGGTGGGCGATGCAAATTCGATGAATTCAAAGCCCATCAGGCCCATTGGGTTGTCGAGTTGGTCGGTCATGTTCGGTGCCTCATCATTCTTGTGGGTAGCAATTGTTTAGTTGCAAGCAAGGATGAGGCTGGAGGGTGGCGCACAAGAAAGGCCTCGCACGCTGCGGGCGAGGAAGTCACCAAAGATGAGGGGGGAGCCAAGTAGCTTCATGGTGTCATCAGTCTCTGACGGCCGAGGCTTGCGTGAGCGCAAGTCCATATTCTTGTATGCGTAAACTGATTCTACACAGCGTAACCAGGTTTGTCCGTACTCTTATCAAATCCCCATTGCCCTGCCCCGCGCAAGGGGTTTGTTGCACAGGTAGATGCCCAACAGGATGACCGCGCCACCCGCCAGCATCGGCATCGTCAAGGCTTCGTCCAGCAGCAACGCGCCACATATCACCGCTGTCAGCGGGTTGAGGGCGATGAACACCCCGGAGCGGGTCGCGCCGATGCGCCGGATGCCGTCGTAGTAACCAATATAGGCCAGGGCTGAACCCAGCACGCCCAGGTACAGCAGGCTGTACCACTGCGCCAGCTGCAGCGCGCTGAAACCTTGCAGCGTCAGCCGACCGGTGGCAAGGGTGGCAAGGGTCAACATCAGCGTACCCCACAGCACCGACCAAGTGACGGTTTGCACCGGCCCCAACGTCTGGTTGAGTTCCCGGGACAGCAGCGAATAGGCCCCCCAGGCCATTACGCAGCCCAGGATCAACAGGTCACCGACCCAAGCGTTGCGGGCCCCCTGCATGAGGTTGGGATTGCGGCTCACGATCACCATAGCCGCCCCCAGCAGGCACAGCCCGATACCCAGCCACTTGGCCCGGCCCAGGCGCTCCTTGAACAACAACCAGGACGCCAGGCCGATCACTGCCGGGTTCAATGCCACGATCAACGACGCCCGCGACGCATTGATGTAGTGCAGGCCATAGAAAAAACACAGGTTGTAGAAAAAGATGCCGCATAGGCCCAGCAGTACCAGCCGCGCCATTTGCCCTGTAGTTGGGCGCGCCAGTGGGATGCGCGCACAAGCCAGGAACAGCAGCAACGCGAGGCTGGCCAGGATAAACCGCAGGCAGGCCGCGAGCAGCGGGTCCACGTGATCGGCCAGAAAGCGCCCGGCGACGAAGGTCCCGCCCCAGATCATGGTGACGGCGGCCAGCTTCAGGTAAGTGAGGCCTTCGCGGGCATGCATAAGAATGTGCTCAACGTGAGAAAGGATGGGACTATTCTTTTACTAATGATCAGTCATCGTAAAACAAGGCTTTACTCATGACCCTGACCCAGCTGGAAATCTTCTCCCTGGTCGCCGAACTCCGAGGTTTCACCAGTGCGGCGCATCGCCTGGGCATCAGCCAATCGGCGGTGTCCCATGCGATCAAGGCCCTGGAGCAGGAACTGGGGGTGGAGTTGTTTCGCCGGCACCAGACCTTGGTGGAACTGAGCGATATCGGCGCGCAGTTACTGGGGCGCGCACGGGGCATGCTGGGCCTGGCCAACACCTTGCAGCAGGAAGCCGCCGATGCCCGCGGGATGAAGCGCGGCACATTGCGTATAGGGTCGTTCGGCCCCACCGCTTCGAACCGTTTGCTACCGACCATTCTCAGCCACTTTCGAAGGGACTATCCGGGTATCGAGGTGCATGTAGACGAAGGGCCGGACCGGCAGGTCATTCAATGGCTGGATCAGCGCCGGGTGGATGTGGGCTTCGTGGTACTGGAGCAGGAACGCTTCGACACCGTGGCCCTGCTCGAAGACCAACTGGTGGCGCTGATACCGGTCGGCCATGCCTTGGCGGCAAGCATGGCGGTACCTTTGAAAGCGTTGTGCGATGACCCGTTCATCCTAACCGAGGCAGGCTCAGCAGAGCTGGTCACGCGTTTGTTTGGTGAAGCGCAGTTGCAACCTAAAGTGCGTTATCGCTGCACTCAGCTACTCACTACCCTGGAGGCGGTCAGTCGCGGCGACGGCCTGAGTATCGTGGCCCAGGGCTCACTGCCGGCCGATGCCGACCAGCGCTACGTTGCCCGCCCGTTGTCGCCGGGCGTACCGCGCCGCATAGGCCTGGCGGTGCTGGATCGCCGCCAGGCCTCTCCCGCAACCCTGGCGTTTATCGCACTGGCGCAAACGCTGTACCCTGATTCCGGGGCTCACCGGTAACTCAGGGTAAACGAGGCCAGGCCGTTGGCGGTCCCAGGCTTGATGGTCGACGCGGTTTGAACGTAACGGGCGGTCAAGGGAATCGTCAGGGCGCCGTTGCCCGTGTTTGCGACCTGCCATTGGTTCGGGTTGCCCACGCCGGAGGAATCAGGCCCATAGCTTACCAACCGATCGCCACTGAGCAATTGCAGGGCAACGCCACGGGCGTGCGAGTTGCGGGTCAAGGACAACTGGTTACTGCGGTTGCCGGGTTCCGTCTGGTCAGTCACGGTGATCCATACATCCAGGATGCCGCCGGTGCCGCCGGCACAGTCCAGGGTTATGTTGCGACTAACGCTGCCGGCGCTGCTGCCGACTCCCTTGAAATCACGGCTGGGCACCTGCCCCAGCGGCATTGCAAGCGACGGCGTGGTCACCCGGCAAGTTGGCTTTTGCGGCGGCAATATCACCGTATCGGCAAAGTTGACCGAGGCAGCGCCGGGGCTTTCGATGTTGACATTGGTCAGCATATACCTGGCGACTGTGTTCCCAGGGATGGTGCCCGAGGTGATCGGGCCCGTTGCCACCAGATACACGCGCCCTTGCAGGCCCCAGCCATTGGGTTTGTTGTGCTTGGTGTCCAACAGCGTGACGCCGGTGTGGGTGATGACCTTCAAATGCTGGGACGGATCCCCGGCCATCATGACGAACCCGACGCCAGGGTAGCTGGTCGCATAGACGGGCAACGTCAGCCCATTTGCGTTGAACGTCATGCCGGTTGCCGGCGAATTGACCACGCTGAGGTTGGCCGACACCGGCTGCGACAATGGCCAGTCGGTGTAGCGGCACCGCATGACAAAGCCATTGCCGGCGAAGTCATAGCCACTTGGGTAGCCAATCGCCTCGCCCACCTGCAGGTTGTTAGGCAGGGTGATGGGCGGGACGAACAGCGTCACCGGGGCTTGGGGGGTACAGACGCCTGCATTGAAATGCGCCTGTGCGCCCATCGCGACTGCGCAAATACTCAAGCACACGCCAATCTGTAAAAACCTGAACATAAATTGCCGGACACCGTTCATATCGCCAAATCCTTCGTGTGCCCCAAAGACACTGTGTGCGTACGCGTCATGCCATGGTCATCCAGGGTGGTAAATCGCAGCGCGACCGTACCCTGCCCCCACGGCGCCCTGCCCTCCAGCACGATGCGGGCAACCGAACGCGGCAACAGCATCGGCGGGGCCGCACTGTGGTACTCGACGCCATCGACGGTCAGCAATACGCTGGAAAGCGTCACATGAAAGGCACTGGGATTGCGCACCTGCAGGACCGGGCCGTCGCCCGCCAGGCGCCACTGCAACGTATCCACCGCCTGCTGTGCTTGGCCTGGCAACGCGTCCGGGCGCAGGAAGAGCTTGATCCGTGTGCGAAAGGCAAATTGCAGCTGGTTGCCGGTGTCGACAGACGGGCGGATCCCTAGCACATTCAGCCAGTACACCAACTCCTGAGGCACGGCCATGGCCTTGTCTTGGGTCGCGTGGTACATCACCCGCAATGCGCGGTGCTTGCCGGCATCCAGGCGCAGGATCGGCGGGGTCACCGTAAAGGGCACATCACTGGACTCGGGCGCGACCTGCGGGTCGCCCGCATCGATCCACACCTGGGCCAATCGCGGGCCGTCGGCCTCATTGTGCAGGTTGACCGTTACCCCAGCGGCGCTGGCCGGGTAAATGATGCGCGTGCGGTCAATGACGATTTCCCCATGGGCCAATACTGTCTGCACCGCCAGGGCCAGGCCAAGCAGCGCGCGGAGCAATCGATGAGTCATCAACTGCGCTCCTCGTCCGCATCACCATGGTCGGCACATTGACTGACCAACTGGTCCGCGCTTTCCTGGCGTTGCTCGGGCCTGCGCGGCGGCAAACGGTAATGGATGAAGCACTGGTCAGCCGCCCCTGCATTCCAGCGCACCGTCAACCGCCCCTGGTCGGCAACCCCGCGCACAAAAGCCTTGCCAGCCTGGCCGATCACGCCGATTTCGACGCCGCGCTCGTCAAACACTTGCGCGGCAAATGGCAACGGCTTGCCACCCAGATGAGTGGCCTTGATCACCACGGCACGGCCACTGACGGTCTCGAACCTGACCAGTGAGACGGCTCCCAGCGTCGGCACCACGGCGTGACTCGATTCCTTGAGTTCGACATCCATGGGCATGCCCTCGGGATCGATATCTACTTCATTGCGCTGATAAGCCCTGAGGGCTGGCAGCACCGCATAACCCTGCTTATCGATACGCGCCCCGCTGCTGCCGAGCCGGGCACCTTGTGCATCCGGCGCATACACCAGTGCCGAGGCTTCACCGAGGTTTTGCGCGAAGGTCACGCCACCCTCGTGGGCTATCAGCCCGCCATCGGCACTCATGGATAGTTGCGAACTGTCGCGGGCCTGGGCGTAGCCGGCCCGCAGGCTCGCAGCCCGGCTGCGATAGCCCGCGTAGGCATTGAAGCTGGAGCCTTGCTGGTGGCCCGTGCCACGGCTGCCAGTCAGCCCGTAGCTGGCTTCACCGGTGTCACCCAGCAAACCATTGATTCCCACCTGATGCTGGCTGCCGCGTGAATCGCCAGCATCGTGCGACAGGCTGCTGCTCAGGGTTGGCGCACGCGTTCCTGCGCCCAATGGCATGGACAGTGTCAGCACCAGGTGATTATCCACGCGCCCGGCTTGCGCCGACCGGCCAAAAAAGATTTCGTCGCTGCGCTCGTGATCGTTCAATTGATGGGTTTCACTGACACGCGAGCGCTGCGCCGAAAGGTTCCAGTTGAGTGACTTCCAATTAGCCGCATAACTGAGGGTGAAGGATGTCTGGCGCCCTTGGCGGCCCGCCCAGTAGTCGATGGAGCTGCCATACAGGCTCAGCGAGCCTGCGCCCAGCTGCTGGCTGATTGTCAGGTCGAGGCGGCTTTTCTGCCTCGCGTAACTGTTGATACTCCCGCCTTGGCGGGCCAGTTCCCGCACATTGAGCGCATCAGGCAGGTTCAGGTACCCAGCCGTGGAGAAACGATAGGCGCCCAGCGCAAAGTGCGTTCCCGAGAACGGCAGGTTCTTGTTATAGGCCAGGCCCCAGCTTTGCCCGCCGACTACGCCCAGCCCCTGAACCTGAGTGCGCGAGTAGGTGCTGTCGAGGGAGAACGCGCCAATCGGAGTGCTCATCGCCAGGCCGGCCTTGGCCTGGCCGTAGCCTTGGGAAAGCGTACTGCCACCATAGGCGCTAATACGATCGCCCAGGCCATGCTGCAGCGTACCCTGCAAGATCAGCGGGCTGGCATCGCTGACGCCGTATTGCTGCAACTGCCCCAAGGTCACGCTGTAGTGGCTGGCACCGTCACGCAGCAGGTAAGGCACCACGGAGTAAGGCACCACGAAGCTGCTGCGCCGGCCGTCGACCTCGGTGACGCTGACGTGTAGGTCGCCGCCGTACCCGGTGGGGTACAGGTCATCGATGACAAACGGCCCCGGGGCCACTGTGGTTTCGTAGAGGGTGTAGCCGTTCTGGCGCACTGTCACCGTGGCATTGCTGTCGGCAATGCCTCGCACCTGAGGCGCATAGCCTTGTTGCGACTGGGCAAGCATGCGGTCATCGGTGGCCAGGGTGATGCCGCGTATACGCACACCGTCGAGGATCTGGCCACTGCTGAAGCTGTCGCCGACGGTCAGTTGTGAACGCCAGGCGGCAAGGGACCGTTGCAGGTAGGTGGCGGTGTGTTGATAACGCGCCAGGCCGCTACCGGATGCCCATGCCTGCCCACCCTGATGGCGTAGCCGCCAGTCGCCCAGGTTGAGACCGCCGTTGAGGCCCAGGTAGCCACGATCCTCACCGGCGCCCGCTGTCGCCGTCGCGGCACTGAAGTTGTAGTTGAGCAGCGCGGCGTCAATGCCATTGTCCCATTCAGACGGGTCAATGTAGCCGCGCGCGGAACGGTTGATATAGATCTGCGGGATGCTGACATCCAGGGTCAGGGTCTCGATATCGACGCGGCTGCTGGCCATGGGTATCCACTCGGCAAAATCCCGGCAGGCATGCTCGGTGTTATCCGCCAGCGCCTGCACAGAAACCCCCAGTTGGCCAAGCTCGGCAGCGTTCAGGCACGGCTGGGCGTCGTCCTGCCCGGCAAAGGGGGCGAAGGTGATCTCGCGGCGTCCCATCGATTGTCCGTTGAGCATCACATCTACGCGGTAAACACCTGGCGCCAACACGTTGCTGGTATTGAAGCGTGAGATATCTGCCGAAGAGGACAGGCCGCTGGCGAACGCCTCGATGTCAAACACCAGTGGCGCGGCTTCTGCCGACATCAATAAGGTACTGAGCAGGCCCAGCCACAGCAGTAAGCTGGGGTTGGCAAACAGCCAGGCCGTAAAGCGGTGAACGGGTATTTGCAATAAGGCATACATGATCAGAACTTCAGGGGAGCACGCTGCGGCACGGAGAATGCGCCGTAATCATTGATGTATTTGAAATGCACCTGGGCGTCGGCGGGTATTGCTTGTGCGACATCCCTGACGGGCAGCTTCAGGCTGCCGCCGGGGGGCACCATGCCCTCTCCCGCCGGTAACAGGCGAGCACCCGGGCCCGAGCCCATGGCCAAGGCAACCTCATTGAAGGTCACGTGATAAGCCGATGGGTTGTGCACTTCCAGTAGCGGTCCCTGGGCACTCCGGTGCAGGGTCCAGCGTAAGTGGGTGGGCGCCTCGTCCGCGGAGCCCGGCAATTGGGCCGGGCGGAAAAACACTTTGGTGCGGATACGAAAAGCGAACTGCAGGTGGTTCGAAGGGGCCTCTTGCGGGCTGCCCTGTGCCACGTTGACCTTGGGCGGTATCTCCAGGGCGTTGAGCCAGAACAACGATTCGCGGTCATCAGGCAGTGGGTCCTGGGTATACACCAGTCGCACTACCTGGCTTTTGCCCGCGTCCATGCGAAACACAGGCGGCGACAGGCTGAACGGCACGTCGCTGCCGGTGGGGTCTTGCGCCGGGTCGCCCTGGTCCAGCCACACCTGGACCAGGCGCGGCGCTCGCTGATCGTCATTGGTCAGGCGCAGCGTGATTTCTCGACGCTGCTGCGGATAGATGTGCCGCGTGCCGTCGATCACTACGCCGGCGTGAGCGGCGGACAGCAACCCGACACTGGTCAGCAGTGCGCTCAGCAGGGGGGTCACTAGCAATGTCCGGGCAAGCATTTCGTCTGTCCTTGCCTGGCGCACGGCCAGGCAACGGGGCCTCGATCAGGGGAACGTCACCGAATACAGCACTTGCGTACTGACCGGGCCTGGCGTAGCAGTGCCCGTGGCAATGTATTGGGCAGCAAAGGGCAGCGACACCTCGCCGCTTGCCGGGACTTTCGCGGGGCTGGAGTTCTGGCCCAGGCGCAGATCCATGGGCTGGTGGGTGACGCCATCCACAAGTTGCACCTCAACGAGGGTGGCAGGCGTCGGCTTGGCGGGTGCCTGGTTGACCAGGTTACCGGTCGCCGGATTGATCGCGGGGCTGCTGCTCTCATACATCACGGCGACCGTCGTATCCTTCGGGCAGGAACCGACATGGATGTAATAGGGTTTCGCCCCGGCAGTCTGGCCGGGCGCCTTGAGCGCGCTGGCCTGGACCTTGTTGAGTGGCACCGAAAAGTCCGGGCTGGTGCCGGGCGCAGAGCCCGTGCCACCGCTGATGCTGCAAGTGGTGCCGGTGATTTCACCGGTCAAGGTGATCTTGCCGTCTGCGGCGACAACAGGCAGAGCGGCAACGCCGGTGACCGCCAGAAATACAACGGCCAATGCGATAGTTTTCATTACAGATACTTCCTCGTGAATGTCAGTGAAAGAGTTGCAAGCCATGACTCATCAATCGAAGGGCGAGACGCGGCCCTCCCGCCAAAATTGGGCTGAGCGGCTATGAAAGAGGCTGTAGGGATTAAGGGCTACCGAGCCTCTTACGTTTTGCAATGAAGTTTATGTTGCCAAGTTGAAGTGCCCGCCACAACTGACCGAACGGCTAGGTCAGTAGGCGTTAAACAAGTGAGCAGCCCCGTGCAATGCCATCTATCATCGGCAGAGCCCACTCTCTTTTTCACGATTGACTGCTCCCATGCCCCTGACCGTCAAAGGCCCAAGAAGCCGAGCCGCACGCTATTTCATCAGCACCCTGTGCGGGCTGCTGCCCATTCTGTTGGGGGTGGTAATTCTTTACTGGCAAGCCGAACGCACGCTCGAGCAAAGCACAGCGCAAACCGCTCAAGAAGCGGTGCGCCAGTTCGACCTGATGCTGGACAATACCGCCATCGCTGCCCAGGCTTTGCTGCCGCTGGCCGGTAAACCTTGTGACAGCGTCGCCAAGTTGGCGCTACGTGAACAAGTCACGCGCCGGCCGTTTGTGCGGGCCACGACGCTGTCCTGGCAGAAAAACATCTATTGCAGCTCGTTGTTTGGCGGTCGCTACCAATCGCCCGTCAACCCGGACGACTATGTCGATGGGCGCCTGTGGTTGATGAATGGCAACCCCGTTACACCCGATACCGCGCTATTGGTGTATCGCCTGGTGGAAGGCGATCAAGGCGCGTTTGCCTCGGTTGACGGTTACCACCTCACCAACGCCTTGCGCCTGATCAGCCGTTACGCGAACTTGGTATTGCACGTCGGCCCGAACTGGCTGGGTGCCGACGGCAAGGTGCATCAAGGCGCGCTGCCGGTATTTGCCGTGGCGCCACAACGCCTGGCTTCCGAGCGCTATCAATACAGTGTCGAGGCAGGGATGCCCGAGGGTGAAGTCTGGCGCTACATGCAGGCGCGGTATCCGGCGCTGTTCAGCCTGGTGGTGTTCTTCGGGATATTGGCGGGGCTGCTCGCTCACTGGCTGCAAAAACGCTCGTCCGCGCCGACCCACGAGTTACAACGCGCCCTGGGAGCCAATGAGTTCATTCCGTATTTCCAACCGGTGGTACGGGGTGACACACGCCAATGGGCCGGCTGTGAGGTCCTGATGCGCTGGAAGCATCCCAAAGAAGGCCTGGTGCGCCCGGACTTGTTTATTCCCCTGGCCGAAGACTCTGGCCTGATCGTGCCGATGACCCGTGCCCTGTTGCGCCAGACCGCCGCGCAATTGGCGCCTCATGCTGCACGTTTCAGCCCTGGCTTTCATATCGGCGTGAACATCACCGCGCGCCATTGCCAGGACATGGCACTGGTGCAGGACTGCCGGGAATTCCTCGCCGCGTTCCCACCCGGCCAGGTCACCCTGGTGCTGGAGTTGACCGAGCGGGAACTGATCGAACCCACCGAGACCACCCGCCGCCTGTTCGAGGCGCTGCATCAAATGGGGGTCATGATCGCCATTGATGACTTCGGCACCGGCCACTCCAGCTTGGGCTATTTGCGCAATTTCAATGTCGACTACTTGAAGATCGATCAAAGCTTTGTCGCCATGATCGGTGCGGATGCGTTGTCGCGGCATATTCTAGACAGCATCATAGAGTTGTCGGTCAAGCTGGATCTAGGCATTGTTGCCGAAGGCGTAGAAACAGCCCAACAGTGTGAATACCTCGTTGCCCAGGGCGTGGATTTCCTACAGGGTTACCTGTTTGGTCGACCATTACCCTGCGATGAATTCATTAAATCGTTGGGTATCGTTGAATAGCCGTGTACGACCTACCATGAAAGATTGGTCTTTCTTTAAAAGACATGATTTACTCGAGATGAATTAACTACTACAATTTTTTCTGCCTGTGCAGAACTCGCAGAAGGGTCTTTTTCGTTGACGTGGCTTAACGTTCTTGGCTTATAGCTTTGTCTGCAGTTGATATCAGCAACTACATTATTGGAGTATAGATTTTGTCCAGACTCGCCGAATTTCGCGCAGCAGAAAAAGCCCTTCAAGAACAGCTTGCCCAGCTGGAATCCTTGAAGAACGACGCTGGCCTGAAGAAAGAAATCGAATTCGAAGAAAAGCTCAAGACGCTGATGGGCAAATACGACAAAAGCCTGCGCGATGTGATCGCCATCCTCGATCCAGCGCCACGCAAAGGCGGCGCACCGGCCGCCTCCGCGCCCAAACAGCGCCGCGCACGGGTGGTCAAGGTTTACCACAACCCGCACACCGGCGAGCTGATCGAGACCAAAGGTGGCAACCACCGCGGCCTCAAAGCCTGGAAAGAGCAGTACGGCGCCGCCACTGTAGACTCCTGGCTTCGCGGCTGAAACATGTACTAAAAAACAGCCCCGCATACGCGGGGCTTTTTTTGCTCTAACGGTTCGGAATCGAACTTAACTCAGCGTTCATGTTGTTCACATTCGCTCAGCCTGAACCTGTCAAAGTTTCAGACTGTTACGCACCAGACTGACTTCCGCCTTGCTCGCCTCGTACGCTTGCGCCTGGCCCGCGTATGAAAAAACATAGGCTTTGTCGACATCCAGCGCACCGACTAATGTTTGCGACAATACGTGTCGACCGTTCTCGGTAATCACACAGGTAGTTTCCAGCGCATCAAGACGACTCAATGTCGTGGGGTGCATTTTGCTGCACACGCTTTGATAACCGCCGCGGGCAAAGTCTTTCTGGATCGACTTGCGCATCTCCAGCAACACGCCGGGAAGATTAACTTTATGGCCGACCTCAATCGGCGTTCCGGTCAACTCCATCACCATCAACGTGGCGCCATTTTCATCATTCTTGATCGCTCGCTGCCGGGACACTGCTTGGGGTTTGGCAGGGAGCTCGCCGTCAGGCACGACTTCCTCGACCTGCCAACCGCTGGGCCAATGGACTTCCGGCTCGGCGGCCAGCACAAACGGGCTGCCCAACAACACGCACACAGCACTCAACAGTGGCCTACGAAACTCGATCATTGCAAAAACACCCAAGGTTCCAGCCGCAAAGTGTGCGGCCCGGCACGCGCTGACTGCAAGGGTTAGGCGCGCTTTTTCATTTGGCGCAGCCGGTGCGGCTTGCGTATCATGGCCCGCCTGCATGGAAGCAGGCCGCATGCCAATGGACCGCTCATCTCACATTTTTTCTGGAGGGCCCATGAGCCTGCACGAATTGAACACCTTCCCGGGCGTCACTGCCCCACCCGACAACGCCACGGCGAACTTTGTGTTCAACCACACCATGTTGCGGGTCAAGGACATCACCAAGTCGCTGGACTTCTACACGCGCATCCTGGGTTTCTCCCTGGTCGAGAAACGTGACTTCCCGGAATCCGAATTCAGCCTGTACTTCCTGGCCCTGGTGGACAAGGCCCAGATCCCGGCCGACGCGGCCGAGCGCACCCAGTGGATGAAGTCGATTCCGGGCATCCTCGAACTGACCCACAACCACGGCACCGAAAACGATGCCGACTTTGCCTACCACAACGGCAACACCGACCCGCGTGGTTTTGGCCATATCTGCATCTCGGTGCCGGACATTGTCGCGGCGTGCGAACGTTTCGAAGCCTTGGGCTGTGATTTCCAGAAGCGCCTGACGGATGGCCGCATGAAGAGCCTCGCGTTCATCAAAGACCCGGATGCTTATTGGGTTGAAATCATCCAGCCAGCACCGATGTAATAAGCACTGCGTGACGCGGAGCGTCACCGGATGCATTCCCACGCGGAGCGTGGGAACGAGAAAAACCCCATGATCGCTCATGGGGTTTTTTATTTGCAGCCAGGATTACGCCGGAGCAGAGGTACGGATCAAGTGATCGAACGCGCTCAACGAAGCCTTGGCGCCCTCGCCTACTGCAATCACGATCTGCTTGTACGGCACGGTGGTTACGTCACCGGCGGCGAACACGCCAGGCAGTGAAGTCTCGCCACGGGCATCGACAATGATCTCGCCACGCGGCGACAGCTCTACGCTGCCTTTGAGCCAGTCGGTGTTGGGCAGCAAGCCAATCTGCACAAAGATGCCTTCCAGGTCGATGGTCTTGAACTCACCAGTGTCGCGGTCCTTGTAGGCAAGGCCGGTGACTTTCTGGCCATCGCCTTTGACCTCACTGGTCAGCGCGCTGGTGATCACATCCACGTTCGGCAGGCTGTAGAGCTTGCGTTGCAACACGGCATCGGCGCGCAGCTTGCTGTCGAATTCGAGCAAGGTGACATGGCTGACGATACCGGCCAGGTCAATGGCCGCTTCCACGCCGGAGTTACCGCCGCCGATCACCGCCACACGCTTGCCCTTGAACAGCGGGCCATCGCAATGCGGGCAGAAGCACACGCCCTTGGCCTTGTATTCCTGCTCACCGGGCACACCCATCTCTCTCCAGCGGGCGCCTGTGGCCAGGATCACGGTCTTGGACTTGAGGGTCGCACCGCTTTCGAAGCGAATTTCGTGCAGCTCACCGGCATTTTTTGCCGGAATCAAGCTACTGGCGCGTTGCAGGTTCATGATGTCCACGTCGTACTGACGCACATGGGCTTCCAGTGCGCTGGCCAGTTTCGGCCCTTCGGTTTCCTGTACCGAGATAAAGTTCTCGATGGACATGGTGTCCAGCACCTGGCCACCAAAGCGTTCAGCCGCCACACCGGTCCGAATACCTTTACGTGCCGCATAGATGGCAGCCGAAGACCCGGCCGGGCCACCGCCAACTACCAGGACGTCGAAGGCATCCTTGGCGCTGATTTTCTCCGCGGCTTTCTCGATACCGCTGGTGTCGAGCTTGGCGAGGATTTCTTCAAGGCCCATACGGCCCTGGCCAAAGTTGACCCCGTTCAAGTAGACACTCGGGACCGCCATGATCTGGCGCTCATCGACTTCAGCCTGGAACAGCGCGCCATCAATCGCAACGTGGCGGATGTTCGGGTTCAGCACGGCCATCAGATTCAGCGCCTGGACCACGTCCGGGCAGTTCTGGCACGACAGCGAGAAGTAAGTCTCGAAGCTGAACTCGCCTTTGAGGGCGCGGATCTGTTCAATCACCTCGACACTGGCCTTCGACGGGTGGCCACCGACTTGCAGCAGGGCCAGCACCAGCGAAGTGAATTCATGGCCCATGGGGATGCCGGCGAAACGCAGGCTGATCTCGGCACCCGGGCGGTTGACGGAGAACGATGGCTTGCGCGCATCATTGCCATCGGTGTTCAGAGTAATCAGCGTGGAGAGGCTGGTTACGTCCTGCAAAAGAGCAAGCATTTCCTGGGATTTCGCACCGTCGTCGAGGGAGGCGACGATCTCGATCGGCTGGGTGACCCGTTCCAGGTATGACTTCAACTGAGCTTTAAGATTGGCGTCCAACATACGGGCGATTTCCTGTTCATTCGGTTTATTGCAGACAAAAAAACGCCCGAGCGAATCTCGCCCGGGCGTTTTGAGGGCGGATGCAGCTTACTTAAGTGCGGATACCCGCCCTTGATACGCGTTCACAGACTTAGATCTTGCCGACCAGGTCCAGAGACGGCGCCAGAGTGGCCTCGCCTTCTTTCCACTTGGCTGGGCACACTTCACCCGGGTGGGCGGCAACGTACTGAGCAGCCTTGATCTTGCGCAGCAGCTCGGAAGCGTCACGGCCTACACCACCGTCGTTCAGTTCAACGATCTTGATCTGACCTTCCGGGTTGATCACGAAGGTGCCGCGGTCTGCCAGGCCAGCTTCTTCGATCAGTACGTCGAAGTTGCGGGAGATGGTCAGGGTTGGGTCGCCGATCATGGTGTACTGGATTTTGCCGATGGCTGGCGAAGTGTTGTGCCAGGCAGCGTGGGCGAAGTGGGTGTCGGTGGAAACGCTGTAGATTTCGACGCCCAGCTTCTGGAATTCGGCGTAGTTGTCAGCCAGGTCTTCCAGTTCGGTTGGGCAGACGAAGGTGAAATCGGCTGGGTAGAAGAAGACAACCGACCACTTGCCTTTCAGGTCAGCGTCGGTCACATCGACGAAGCTGCCGTTTTTGAAAGCGGTGGCTTTAAACGGTTTTACTTGGCTGTTGATGATAGGCATCGTTGACTCTCCGTCAGGGGTTAAGAAGTTGATGAGGTGAATCCTACCGGCTCTCTCGGTCGATGGCTCATTGGCAAACCTGATGCTGACGATTGGGTTTCTCTATCAGGTGACGCTATTAATAGAAAAAATCTCAAATCAGCGCTTGGGTTGCCAGGGTCATGCCTAGAAACGGCGTCGCTTCAACATAGCGCATCGCAGATTTCATGTCGTTCCAGCCGACGTAACTCATCAGCGACTTCAAATCCCAACCACTGCTATGCGCCCAAGTGGCGAAACCCCGACGCAGGGAGTGGCTGGTGTATTGATCGGCGGGGATGCCTGCGCGCTCAAGGGCCTGGCGCAATAACGGGATCACACTGTTGGGGTGCAAGCCCTCCTCACCCAGGTTGCCCCAGCGGTCAATGCCGCGAAACACCGGGCCGCGCACCAACGCCGAGGCGCTGAGCCACTCGCTATAAGCCTGCACCGGGCACAGCCGCAGCAACGCTGGGGTCTGGTAGGTTTTGCCGAGGTTGTCACGGTCACTTTTGCTGCGGGGCAAGTACAGGCTGATGCCTGCGCCTGGCACGGCCTGCACGTGCTCAATGCTTAATCGGCACAGCTCATCACTGCGAAAGCCGCGCCAGAAGCCCAGCAGAATCAGCGCAGCGTCGCGCTTGGCCCGCAGCAAGCGCGGCTGGTCGTGATGCTCGCTGGCCTGTTTGGCTTCAATGTCCAGGGCAGCGATTACTTGCTCCAACTGCGTGAGCTGCAAAGGCTCGGCCTGCCGCTCACGCGCCGGGTGCACAGCGCGGATGCCCTTGAGCACCTTGCGTACCACCGGCGCCTTCGTCGGGTCGGCAAACCCTTGGCTGGTATGCCATTGCGCCAAGGCCGAGAGCCGCAGTTTCAAGGTGTTGACTGCCAATACCCCGGCATGCGCCACGAGGTAGCGCGCCACACTCTCGCTGGTGGCCGGCAGAAACCCTCCCCAACTGACTTCGAAATGCTCGATGGCTGCGCGGTAGCTGCGGCGCGTGTTGTCGCGGGTGGCGGCGTTGAGATATCGATCCAGGTCGCTCATAGGCGTCTTTTCGTACTGCTGAAGGGTGTATGGCTGATCAAAATGCTTATGACACGGGATAATACGCCAATATCCCATCTGTTAAATCATGAATTTAAACGAGTTATTAATCGTGATATAGTATGTATATACATACCACGTACCACAGTACTAAATCGACGGAGACCCCATGGCTCGCGGCGGCATAAACAAAGCAGTAGTGCAAACGGCACGCCTGGCGATCCTCGCCCGTGGCGAAAACCCCAGCATCGATGCGGTGCGTATCGAAATGGGAAATACCGGCTCGAAAACCACCATTCATCGCTATTTGAAAGAGCTGGACGAAAGCGAGACGCGCCAGACCATCACCCAAGCGCCAATTGATGATGAGCTGGGCGAGCTAGTCGCACGCCTGTCCCAGCGCCTGAAAGAGAAGGCCCAAGAGCCGATCGACCTGGCCCTGGCGCAATTCGAGCAACAAAAAGCCGCCCTGCTCGCCCAGGTAGAAACCCTGGAAGAAGCGCACACCCAGCTCAAACAGCAATTTGATATCCAGGCCGCTGCCCTCGCTGAAGAAAGCGCGGCGCTGCAAACCGCCAGCACCAGCCTGCAGACCGAGCAAACCCGTAACGCCGGGTTGAGCCAGGCGTGCAGCGACTACGAGCTAAGGCTCAACGACAAAGACGAGCAAATTCGCTCACTGGAAGAAAAACACCTGCACGCCCGCGATGCGCTTGAGCATTACCGCACTGCCATCAAGGAGCAGCGTGAACAGGAACAGCGTCGCCATGAGGGCCAGTTGCAACAGGTACAGGCCGAATTGCGTCAGGCGCAGCAAAGCGCACTGGTGCGCCAGGACGAAATCACCCAACTGCATCGCGACAACGAGCGCCTGCTGAGTGAGCAGCGAGTGACAACCAAGGAATTGAATACGCTGCAGGAGCAAGCTCGCCAGGACCAGGCGCTACAGCTGAAACTCAAGGAGCAGCTCAGCCAGATCGACAGCGAACGCACCCTGCTCCAGGAGCGCCTACGGGTTGCCGTGCTGGACAGCCAATCGCGCCAAGCGTCACTGCTGGAGTATCAGCAGCACAACAAGGCGCTTGAGCTGGACCTGATCAAGGCCCAGGCAAGCATCGAAGCCCTGCGCCTGGCGACCGTCGTTGCAACGGCGCCAGAGGCGGCAGAGCCAACCTGATCAGTCCGCTACAGGCGTGCGCATGGTGACGAATTCTTCCGCCGCCGTAGGATGCACGCCGATGGTTTCATCGAAATGCTGCTTGGTCGCGCCCGCCTTGAGCGCGATCGCCAGCCCTTGCACGATCTCACCCGCATCCGGGCCGACCATGTGGCAACCCAGTACTTTGTCGGTGTCGGCGTCGACCACCAGCTTCATCAAGGTCTTTTCCTGGCAATCGGTCAGGGTCAGCTTCATCGGCCGGAACCGGCTTTCAAAGATCTGCACGTTGTGGCCATTTTTGCGTGCATCTTCTTCTGTCAGGCCGACTGTGCCGATATTCGGCAGGCTGAATACCGCCGTCGCGATATTGGCGTAATCCACCGGACGGTATTGCTCGGGCTTGAACAACCGCCGCGCCACGGCCATGCCTTCAGCCAGGGCCACCGGCGTCAGTTGCACACGACCAATCACATCGCCAATCGCCAGGATCGACGGCTCGGCGGTCTGGTAGAGATCATCCACCGCGACGAAACCGCGCTCGTCCAGTTTGACCCCGGTATTTTCCAGGCCCAGGTTATCCAGCATTGGACGGCGGCCAGTGGCGTAGAACACGCAATCGGCTTCCAGCACGCGGCCATCCTTCAAAGTGGCCTTGAGGCTGCCGTCGGCCTGTTTGTCGATGCGCTCAATGTCGGCATTGAACTGCAAGTCCAGGCCGCGCTTGGTCAGCTCTTCTTGCAGATGTTTGCGCACCGAACCGTCAAAGCCGCGCAAGAACAAGTCACCGCGATACAGCAATGAAGTGTGTGCGCCCAAGCCGTGGAAGATGCCCGCGAACTCAACGGCGATATAACCACCACCCACTACCAGCACGCGCTTGGGCAGCTCTTTAAGGAAGAACGCCTCATTGGAGCCAATGGCGTGCTCGCGCCCTGGAATCTCAGGGATCTGCGGCCAGCCGCCTGTGGCGATCAGGATGTGCCTGGCAGTGAAGCGCTCACCGTTGATCTCCACCTGATGGGCATCGACCAGGCGTGCATGCCCTTCATGCAGGCTCACGCCACTGTTGACCAACAGGTTGCGATAGATACCGTTGAGGCGGTTGATCTCACGATCCTTGTTGGCGATCAAGGTCGCCCAATCAAAGTTCGCCTCGCCCAGGGACCAGCCAAAGCCGCTGGCCTGCTCAAAATCTTCGGCAAAATGCGCGCCGTACACCAACAGTTTCTTTGGCACGCAGCCGACGTTCACACAGGTGCCGCCCAGGTAGCGGCTCTCGGCCACAGCCACCTTGGCGCCAAAGCCCGCGGCAAAGCGCGCCGCGCGAACACCACCGGAACCGGCGCCAATTACATACAGGTCAAAATCGTAGGCCATTTCACTCTCCTCGGCAGTACACCAGCATACCGACTTACATGGGGCTGAAAAACGAAAAAGCCACCCGAAGGTGGCTTTCGCTTAAAACGTGCCGGCAAGCGTGGATCAGTAAGCCTTGCCCGTCTTGTAGAAATGCTCGTAGCAGAAGTTGGTCGCTTCGATGTAGCCCTCAGCGCCGCCGCAGTCGAAACGCTGGCCCTTGAACTTGTAGGCAATCACGCAGCCGTCTTTGGCTTGTTTGAGCAGAGCGTCGGTGATCTGGATCTCGCCACCCTTGCCTGGCTCGGTTTCCTCGATCAGCTTGAAGATGTCCGGCGTGAGGATGTAACGACCGATGATCGCCAGGTTCGATGGCGCGTCTTCCGGCGCTGGCTTCTCGACCATGTCGCGTACGCGGATCAGGCCATCGCCAATATCGTCGCCGGCGATAACACCGTACTTATTGGTTTCGGTTGGATTGACTTCCATCACCGCAACGATGGTGCAACGGTATTTCTGGTAGAGCTTGACCATCTGGGTCAGCACACCGTCGCCTTCCAGGTTGACGCACAAGTCATCCGCCAGGACCACGGCGAACGGCTCGTCACCGATCAGCGGGCGACCGGTAAGGATGGCGTGGCCGAGACCTTTCATCTGAGTCTGACGGGTGTAGGAGAACGAGCACTCGTCGAGCAGTTTACGGATACCGACCAGGTATTTTTCCTTGTCGGTGCCCTTGATCTGGTTTTCCAGCTCATAGCTGATGTCGAAGTGGTCTTCCAGCGCGCGCTTGCCACGACCCGTGACGATGGAGATCTCGTTCAAACCGGCATCCAGAGCCTCTTCCACACCGTACTGAATCAGTGGCTTGTTCACCACTGGCAGCATTTCTTTGGGCATGGCTTTGGTCGCTGGCAAGAAGCGAGTGCCGTAACCGGCTGCTGGGAACAAGCATTTCTTGATCATATGAGTCCTTACAAAGGGCTGTACGTACGGAATTCGGCGCAGTCTAATCAGGCCGCAGTCACCTTACAATGGGGTCCTGCTGGCGTTGCGATGTCATCATAGAGAAAAAATGTCGGCGTAAGTTCCGCCGATCCTGCAATGGGTGTCACCAACGGTTAGTCAGAACTCGCATCGACCCCTTGTTTGCAAGGGCTGCAATGGTTTTAGCACGCTTTTGCACCCCTGGCACTGACCCGCAACAACTTGCGCCCTGCCCCGGCATTTGGCGCTATCATGGGCGCCTTGAACCAAGACCACGAGATTGCCAACAGATGTCAGAACCAAAAGGTGTAAACGGCTACCTGATCACTAAGCGAGCAGACGGCTGGCACTTGATCAATTTTCACGGTGACAGCGTTGCCGGCGTATTCGAGTCCGAAAGCATGGCGATCGCCGTCGCCGAAGTGTTTGTGGATGAGGCAGGCCATGCATCGAGCAAGCGGCCGAAAACCAAGTAAGCCTCTTTGCACTGCTTGGAAAGCCCCGTTAAACGGGGCTTTTTTGTTTGTCTGTACCTAGATGGCAGTTCGCTATAATCTTCAACAACGCCACGACAGTGTCAGCGCGCCCTTCCAATACCCTCGATGACGACCCCCTCTATGAAAAAAATCCTGGCACTGACCGCGGTACTGGCACTCGCCGGCTGCACCACCGCCTCCGACACCCTGCTGAAAAATGGCGAGCAAGGCCTGACCATCGACTGCTCGGGCGAGGCCAATTCATGGGCCAGTTGCTACGAGAAGGCGGACGCCTCCTGCGCGGGCACCGGTTACCGCATCGTCGGCACCAATGGCACGCCGGCACTCAAGGAAAGCGACAAGACCCTGGGCCAGGACGTGGGCAACTTCAAAGGCCGCAGCGTGGTGGTGGTCTGCAAGTAACGCTGCTACAGGTGCACTTCAGCGAACTTGATCCCCAGGCCCCGCAGGATTTCGATCAGGTCATCCAGGCGAGCAAATGATTCGACCTCATCCTGTTCGTCCACCAGGAAGTAGCTGCGCCCGCCGCTCTTCTTGAAAAATACGATCCACTCGCCCAGATCGGCGGGGTTCTGGATGACATGGGTGGCCGAGATCTGCCCTTCGGCATGGCGGGCTTTGACGTGTTCTCGTTTCATAACGGGCTTTCCAGAAAAACAAATGCCGCTCAAACCCCGGGTTTGAGCGGCATCTTTATAGTGAATGCCCGACAGTTTAACGGATGCATACCGTCCCTGCAGGGTAAGGGCTTTTTTTATCGGGTGTGAGGGATGAGTCTGGAGCTCAACCGGAAATGCATTCTTCCCCAGCCTTCTTCACGTCGCCTGGGCGGATCGGCACATTGGACATGCTTTCATAAAGCTTGATGCTGCTACCGCTGGAGCGGTCTTCGATTTCAAAGATCGCCGACGGGTCTGCCGAGAACTTCTGCGGCACGATCACCTGAATGCCGTCTTTATGGGGCTCGATCTGCGGCGGCCGACGGGTCGCCTCCAATTTGCGTACCACACACGCCGCATATTCCTGCGGTTTCTTCCCTGAGATGACCACCAATGTTGGCGGGGTCTGCTTGATATCTGCAACCGAAGCACACCCACCTATTGCCAAGGCCAGCACCAACACACTCCACTTCATACAAAAACCTCCGATAAAGACCCTACGACAGCGGGGATGGTAATTTTCTCCCACCAACGTAGGATTTATCTGTGATAACTCGGTAAATAACTGTTTTAAATTGTCGAAGTCGTCGACGACGGCCCGATAATAAACGCGCTGGGGCTGATAAACTCCATCTTAACCTACGTATCGTTCTGATTTTTCAGAAAAAGCCCTTCTGGAGACACCCCATGAAATTCATCCACCAGCGTGAGCACCTCAACGAGGGAGACATTGTCGTCATCGAATGCTCGCAGACCTGCAATATTCGCCTGATGAGCGATGCGAACTTTCGCAGCTTCAAAAATGGCGGCCGCCATACCTACCACGGCGGCGCATTTGATAAATTCCCGGCCAAGATCACCGCGCCCAGCACCGGGTTCTGGAACATCACCCTGGATGTGGTGACCCGTCGCGCCATCAGCGTGACCCGCAAGCCTGCGTTGTCCCACAAGATTCGTATCGTTCGTCGTACCAGCAGCAAGCTGAGCTGACCCGAACACCTGACAGGAAAAAAGCTGTGACCACCACAACCAAATACGTCATCAAGTACAAGCTCAACGGCGAACGCCGCTTTGAATTTGCCCAGTTGCAAAACAACAGCATCGAAGAAGCCAAGCAAGCCTTGGCAAAAATTCATGATGCCAGCGACGAAATCACCGACATCAACGTGAGCAAGGCGCTGTAAGCCATGCCTGGCCCTACCGCCGATTTGTTTGCCGACGAGGCCCTGCAACAGCCTGCCGGGCGCGAGCAAATTGGCGAAGAGTCCTATGTACTAAGGGGCTATGCCCTGCCCTGGATCGAGCGGTTATTGCCTGAACTGCGGCGTGTCCTGGCTCAATCACCGTTTCGGCAGATGGTCACCCCCGGCGGCTTTACCATGTCGGCGGCGCTGAGCAGTTGCGGCGAACTGGGCTGGACCACCGACGCCCATGGCTATCGCTACAGCCCACTCGACCCGCGTAGCCAGCAACCTTGGCCCGTCATGCCCGACACATTGCGCCAACTGGCGGTGGCTGCGGCTACCGAGGCCGGCTTTGGCGGTTTTCAACCCGATGCCTGCTTGATCAACCGTTACGTACCGGGGGCGAAGATGTCCCTGCATCAGGATAAGAACGAGCGCAGCTACAGCGCGCCCGTGGTGTCGGTGTCCCTGGGGCTGCCGGCGATTTTCCTGTTCGGTGGCCATGCGCGCAGCGACAAAACCCAAAAGGTCTCGCTGTTTCATGGTGATGTGGTGGTGTGGGGCGGCGCTGATCGCCTGCGCTTTCATGGCGTGATGCCGATCAAGGACGGCGTGCATCCGGTCATGGGCCCGCAGCGCATCAACCTGACCTTTCGCACCGCCGGTTAATTTGACCGCAAGCTTCGGAGTGTCGATTGCGAGCGGCAGGCTTAATCTGCTCCTGAACCGTCAAGAGTGCAGGCCATGAACAACGAACACGATCCGCGCTGGGCTGCCATTATGGCCCGTGATGCCAAGGCCGACGCCTTGTTTGTCTACGGCGTGAAAACCACCGGCGTGTATTGCCGCCCCAGCAGCGCTTCGCGTTTGCCGCGCCCGGAGAATGTCGAGTTTTTCGACACGCCGGCGCAGGCCGAAGCCGCCGGTTATCGTCCCAGTAAACGCGCTGCCGGCGACCAGACCCAGTTGGCCGCTCACCATGGGCAATTGGTGGCCGAGGCCTGCCGGCAAATCGAACAGGCCGAAACCCCGCCTAACCTGGACATGCTCGCCCGATGCGCCGGGCTGAGTCCCTTTCACTTCCACCGCGTATTCAAAGCCAGCACCGGGTTGACCCCCAGGGGTTACGCCAGCGCCCTGCGTTCACGCAGAGTGCGCGACGGCCTCAAGGGCCAGCATTCGGTGACAGATACCCTGTACGACGCGGGCTTTAATTCCAATAGCCGCTTTTATGAAGCCGCCGACCAAGTGCTCGGCATGAAACCGCGAGATTACAAAAGCGGCGGCGCCAATAACACCATCCGCTTTGCCGTTGGCCAGTGCTCGCTGGGGGCGATTCTGGTGGCGCAAAGCCAACGTGGCGTGTGTGCGATTTTATTGGGTGATGATCCGGACAAACTGGTGCGCGACCTGCAAGACCAGTTTCCCAAGGCTGAGTTGATCGGCGCGGATCAGGGTTTCGAACAACTGGTGGCCCACGTCGTCGGCTTTGTCGAGGCCCCTGCCGTGGGCCTGGATTTGCCCTTGGACCTGCGCGGCACGGCCTTTCAGGAGCGGGTGTGGCAGGCGTTGCGTGAAATCCCTGCGGGCAGCACCGCCAGCTATGCGCAGATCGCCGAGCGTATCGGTGCCCCCTCCTCCTTTCGCGCCGTGGCCCAGGCTTGCGGTGCCAACCACTTGGCGGTGGCGATTCCCTGTCATCGCGTGGTGCGCAGCAATGGCGAGCTGTCGGGCTACCGCTGGGGCGTAGAGCGCAAGCGCCAGTTACTTGAGCGCGAAACCCAGCTCCACAAAACGCCGCTTCCGTCCAGTGAATAAAACAGACTGGCCGGGTGCTGATTGCCCTGCTAAAACAGCGAAAAGCCCTACTAACGCTGGAGAAGTACCCCATGAGCACCTGGCCAGACACCCGCATCCTTGACCTGTTGGGCATTGAGGTGCCGATCATCCAGGCGCCGATGGCTGGCGCGACGACCACCGCCATGGTCATCGCCGCCCAGCAAGCCGGAGCCCTGGGCTCGATGCCTGCGGCGGCGCTGAGCCTGGAGCAACTGCGCGATGCCTTGGCTGTCATTCGCCAGGCCAGTCATGCGCCGCTGAACATCAACTTCTTCTGCCATCAACCGCCCGATGCCGATGACGCGCGGGACAGGGCTTGGAAGGCCTTGCTGCAACCTTACTACCATGAGCTGGGCGCCGACTTCGATGCGCCAACCCCGGTGTCTAACCGCGCGCCGTTCAATGACGCAGCCTGCCAGGTGGTGGAAGCGTTTCGGCCAGAAGTGGTGAGCTTTCATTTTGGCCTGCCAGAGAAGTCTTTGCTGGACCGGGTAAAAGCCACCGGTGCCAAGGTGCTGTCATCGGCCACCACTGTCGAGGAAGCCGTGTGGCTGGAACAGCACGGCTGCGACGCGATTATCGCCATGGGCATCGAAGCTGGCGGGCATCGTGGCCTGTTTCTCAGCGATGACCTCAACAGCCAGATCGGCTTGATGGCGCTGCTGCCACAGATCGTCGACGCGGTCAGCGTGCCGGTGATTGCTGCGGGCGGAATCGGCGATGCGCGCGGCATCGTCGCCGCCTTTGCCCTCGGCGCTTCGGCAGTGCAGGTCGGCACGGCCTACCTGTTCACACCCGAAGCCACTGTAAGCACCTCCCATCACCATGCGCTGCGCCATGCCCAAGCCAGCGAAACCGCGCTGACCAACCTGTTTACCGGCCGCCCGGCGCGGGGCATCGTCAACAGGGTGATGCGTGAACTCGGCGCAATCAACCCAGCGGCGCCGGCGTTCCCCAAAGCCGGAGGCGCATTAATGCCGCTCAAGGCCAGGGATGAAGCCGGTTTCAGCAACCTGTGGGCAGGCCAGGCCCTGAGGCTCGGCAAAGACCAGTCCACCTATGACCTGACCCGCGAATTGGCCGAGCACGCGCTAGCCAGATTCACCCGCGACTGACCTGCGTAGCAACTTGGTGCTGTACCGGCAATAGCCTACCGCTATATATTCCCATACATAGCGGTAAGCCTTTTTACCTACAACCTGCCGTACACCTTCAAGGAGTTGCTTCATGATAACCCGCGTTTCGCGCCTGGCCCCCCTGCTTGCCGCCTTTGCCTTGGGTACGGCCCATGCCGATGAAGTGCAGGTGGCCGTGGCCGCCAACTTCACCGCCCCGATCCAGGCGATTGCCGCCGACTTCGAGAAAGACACCGGCCATAAACTGGTCGCGGCTTACGGTGCCACCGGGCAGTTCTACACCCAGATCAAGAACGGCGCGCCATTTGAGGTGTTCCTCAGCGCCGATGACACCACCCCGCAAAAACTCGAAAGCGAAGGCGCTACGGTCAAGGGGTCACGCTTCACCTACGCGGTCGGCACCCTGGCGCTGTGGTCGGCCAAAGAGGGCTATGTGGATGCCAAGGGCGAGGTGCTGAAAAAAAATGAGTTCAAGCATTTGTCCATCGCCAATCCCAAGGCTGCACCCTACGGCTTAGCCGCCACCCAGGTGCTGGCCAGAGAAGGCTTGACTGACAAGGTCAAGGACAAGCTCGTCGAGGGCCAGAACATCACCCAGGCTTATCAGTTTGTGTCCACCGGCAACGCCGAGCTGGGTTTTGTCGCCTTGTCGCAGATCTACAAAGACGGCAAAGTCACCGGCGGTTCGGCGTGGATAGTTCCGGCCTCCCTGCATGACCCGATCAAACAGGACGCCGTAATCCTCAATAAGGGCAAGGACAGCGCCGCCGCCAAGGCTCTGGTTGACTACCTCAAAGGTCCGAAAGCGACTGCCGTTATCAAATCCTACGGTTACGAGCTGTAAATGCCCCTGACGAGTGCTGACTTTTCTGCGATCTGGTTGACCCTCAAACTGGCCTCACTGACCACCCTGATCCTGTTGATCATCGGCACACCGATCGCCCTGTGGCTGTCGCGCACCCGTTCCAAGTGGCGCGGCCCCATCGGCGCAGTGGTCGCACTGCCGTTGGTGTTGCCGCCAACGGTCATCGGCTTTTACTTGCTGTTGGCCATGGGGCCCAACGGATACGTCGGCCAGTTCACCCAGTGGCTGGGCCTGGGCACACTCACCTTCAGTTTCGCCGGGCTGGTGATTGGCTCGGTGATCTACTCCATGCCCTTCGTGGTGCAGCCGTTGCAGAATGCGTTTTCTAGCATCGGCACGCGCCCGCTGGAAGTGGCCGCAACCTTGCGCGCCAACCCGTGGGACACGTTTTTCACGGTGATCCTGCCGCTGGCACGCCCTGGGTTTATCACCGCCTCGATCCTGGGCTTTGCCCATACCGTCGGTGAGTTCGGCGTGGTGCTGATGATCGGCGGCAATATCCCGGACAAGACCCGTGTCGTCTCGGTGCAGATCTACGACCACGTCGAAGCCATGGAATATGCCCAGGCCCATTGGCTGGCCGGGGCCATGGTGGTGTTCGCCTTCCTCGTGTTGCTGGCGCTCTATTCCAGCCGTAAAACCAAAATCGGCTGGAGCTGATCGCGATGATGGATATACGCCTGCACCTGAAGTATTGCGCCTTCACACTGGATGTTGACCTGCAATTACCCGGCCGTGGCGTGAGCGCGCTGTACGGGCATTCTGGCTCCGGCAAGACCACGTGCCTTCGCTGCATCGCCGGATTGGAACGCGCCGAACACGGTTTTGTACAGATCAACGACGAGGTCTGGCAAGACAGCCGCAAAGGGCTGTTTGTACCGCCGCATAAACGCGCCCTGGGCTATGTGTTCCAGGAGGCGAGCCTGTTTGCGCACCTGTCGGTGCGCGCCAATCTGGAGTTCGGCCTCAAACGTATCCCTCGTCTGCAACGGCGCGTGGACATGGCCCAGGCCACCGAACTGTTGGGCATCGGGCACTTGCTTGAGCGTCATCCGCAACACTTGTCCGGCGGCGAGCGCCAGCGCATCGGCATCGCCCGCGCCTTGCTCACCAGCCCCAAGTTGTTGTTGATGGATGAACCGCTGGCGGCCCTGGACAGCCAGCGCAAAAGCGAGATATTGCCTTACCTGGAACGCCTGCACGACGAGCTGGATATCCCGGTGCTGTACGTCAGCCATGCCCAGGATGAAGTAGCACGACTGGCCGACCATATTGTCTTGCTCAGCGGCGGCAAGGCCCTGGCCAGCGGCCCGATCGGCGAGACCCTGGCGCGCCTCGATCTGCCCCTGGCGCTGGGCGACGATGCCGGCGTGGTGATCGCCGGCAGCGTCGTTGCCTACGACGCGCACTATCAGTTGCTCACTCTGCAGTTGCCCGATTGCCCGTTGCAGATGCGCGTGGCCCATATCCCGCTGGCGGTGGGTAACCCGCTGCGGGTCAAGGTCCAGGCACGGGATGTAAGCCTAAGCCTGCAGGCCCAGGAACACAGCAGTATCCTCAACCGCTTGCCGGTGACCGTCACCCAGGCTATTGGCGCGGACAACAGCGCCCACGTGCTGGTGCGCCTCGACGCCGGCGGCACGCCCTTGCTGGCACGCATCACGCGCTTCTCACACGACCAGTTGCAACTGCATCCGGGCCAGACACTGTGGGCGCAAATCAAGGCGGTGGCGGTGCTGGCTTAACCATTTGGCACGACCGCGGGGTGCTGCGGTCAATCAGACATACCGGCCTGATTTGTTGCCAAGGAACCCGCCCCATGCCTGACTCTTCGTTACCCGCCGACCTGCCCCGCGACCTGCATTATGTGGATGACACCCAGCCCGGCATCCGCCGTAAAAAAGTGCGAGGCGAGTTCCAGTATCTGAACGCCAAGGGCGAGCGCATTACCGACGCGAACGAAATCAAACGTCTGAACGCCTTGGCGGTGCCGCCCGCCTACACCGATGTGTGGATCTGCGCCGACCCTCGCGGCCACCTGCAAGCCACCGGCCGCGACGCCCGTGGCCGCAAGCAATACCGTTACCACCCACGCTGGCGCGAGGTGCGCGACAACGACAAGTACTCGCGCTTGCAGGCTTTTGGCGCCGCGTTGCCCAAATTGCGCAAACAGCTCGAAGCTCAAATCGCCGAGCCGGGGTTTACCCGCGAAAAGGTGTTGGCCACGGTGGTGATGTTGCTGGACGCCACGCTGATCCGCGTCGGCAATACCCAATATGCCCGTGAAAACAAGTCCTACGGGCTGACCACCTTGCGCAACCGCCATGTGGACATCAAGGGCAGCGAGATCCAGTTCCAGTTTCGTGGCAAGAGTGGCGTGGAGCACCAAGTCAGCGTCAAGGATCCGCGCCTGGCCCGGGTGGTCAAGCGTTGCATGGAATTGCCAGGGCAAAACCTGTTCCAGTACCTCGACGAAGACGGTGAGCGGCATACCGTCAGCTCCCAGGACGTCAACGACTACCTGCACAGCCTGACCGGCGAAGACTTTACCGCCAAGGACTACCGCACCTGGGCTGGTACAGCAATGGCGCTGGCAGTGTTGCGCGAGTTGGCGTGGCAGCCCGAATCCGACGCCAAGCGGCATGTGGTGGCGATGGTCAAGGATGTCTCCCGGCAGTTGGGCAATACGCCGGCGGTGTGCCGCAAGTGCTATATCCATCCGGCGGTGCTCGAGCATTTCAGCCTCGGCGAATTGTCGAAGTTGCCCAAGCCGCGGGTGCGCAAAGGCTTGAAAGCCGAAGAAGTCGCGCTGGCGATGTTCCTGGAAAAACTGGCCGAAGACTTGCCGCACAAAGTTAAGGTGGGTTAGGCTCTGCCTCCCTTCTGACTCACGGGATGACCGCCGACGTGAACATCTAAGCCTTCCAAAATGTATCTGCAACGAGCCGCCTGGCGCGCTTGTTGGCCTGTTCGACATTTTTTTGGAGGTGCTGATGACTGACGTCAAACGGCTGCCCGCACTTGTTTCCCTGCAACACCTGTCTTTCCAGTTCGCCAATGGCGAAACCTTGCTGGCCGACGTGAACCTGTCCATTGATCAAACGCCTACCGGTATCGTCGGGCGCAATGGACGGGGCAAAAGTATCTTGGCCAAGTTGATGGCCGGCGTGCTGCTGCCCTCCTCCGGCACGTTGAAAAAACCGGCCCATGTTGCCTATGTGCCCCAGGCCATCACGGCTCAACCAGGGCAAACCATCGCCGATATCACCGCAACTGCCGCAGCCTTGGCTGCCCTTGCACGTATGGCCCAGGGCGATGCACGCCTCGGTGACCTGGAACTGATCGACGATCGCTGGGACCTCGCCGAGCGCCTGCGCCAGGCACTGGATGCAGCGGGTTTGCAGACCCTCAGTGCCAGTACCCCGGCCGATCAACTCAGCGGTGGCCAACTCGCCAGGGTCGCGCTGATCGGGGCGTTGTTGGCTGCGCCGCAGTTGCTGATTCTGGATGAGCCCAGTAACCACCTTGATGCTGCCGGGCGCGATTGGCTGTTGCGTGTGTTGCGCGATTGGCGCCGTGGCCTGGTGGTGGTCAGCCATGATCGACAGTTGCTCAACGTCATGGGTCGCATCATTGAGCTTTCGCCCCTTGGCATTCAGGTCTACGGCGGCAACTACGATGCCTATCGCCAGCAACGCGATACTCACCAGCAGGCCGCGATTGCTGCGTGGGAACAGGCACACCAGGCCCGCAGCCGCGAGCGGCGGCGTCTGCAAAAAGACCACGACGACCTGCAGCGCCACGCCGCACGCGCACGTAAACAGGCCGAGACCGCCAACGTCGACCGTTTTACCAAGGCGCGCTGGAAAAGCGCAGCAAAGGAGATCGTCAGCAGCGTGCGCAGCGCCCATCATGCGTGCAAAAACCAACTCGACGCCCAGGTGCGCCAGGCTTACGAGCGCGTGGCGGATGAGACGCCCACACTGCTCGCATTATCAGGCTCGAACGTCCCCAATGGCCGCCAGGTACTGGTGCTGGAGCAGGCGCAATTGCCCTGGCTTGATCCCCTGGCACCCGTCAGCTACCTGACGCTCAACCTGACGGGCCCGGCCCGCGTTGCCGTGCGTGGGCCGAACGGTTGCGGCAAATCGACCTTGCTCAAACTGCTGGGCGGCCACTGGCAGGCGGTCAGTGGCGAGTGCAGCGTAGCGGTGCCCAGTGCGTACATTGATCAGCACCTGGCGCTGCTGGACGACCGGCGCAGCCTTGTGGAGCAACTCAACCTGCTCGACACGCCGCTGGCAGAAGCCGAACTGCGCACACGTCTGGCGTTGTTGCAGTTGGACGCGCTGCGGGTTACGCAGCCGGCAGGGCAACTCAGCGGCGGCGAGCGCTTGAAAGCCGCGATGGCCGTAGCCTTGTGGCGTGATACACCGGCGCAACTACTGTTGTTGGATGAACCCACCAATCACCTGGACCTGGAGTCAGTGCTAGCGTTTGAGCAGGCATTGAAGGGGTTTACCGGCGCGCTGTTGGCCGTATCACACGACGAGGCATTCTTGCAGGCGATCGAGCCGACTCACCATCTGACGTGGCACGCCACCGGCTGGCAACTGGAGCGTGTCTGAGGTCATTGCGCGGACAGGCAAAGCGCCCTACGGTAGTGGCCGGATAATCTCACCGAGGAAACCAGCCCCATGCTGCCTTCGTCCCGCAAGCCTTACACCAATGCCACACTCGCCCGTCGTCAGCGCTGGCGCGGGCGCGTGGGCTTGATGCTGGTGGCCTGCCTGTCGGTGCTGGCGGGCATGACCGATGCGATCGGTTTTATGGCCAGCGGCGATTTCGTCTCGTTCATGAGTGGTAACACCACGCGCCTGGCGGTGGCCATCAGTGCGGGCGACCTGGGGCTCACCGGGCGCCTGGTATTGCTGGTCACCACCTTCGTGGTCGGCAATGCCTTGGGCGTGCTGGTCAGCCGTTTCAGCAAGCGCCATGCGTTGCCCTTATTACTGTGCATCGGCGCCTTGCTCTGCGCTGCGGCGTTGTGGCCATCGACCGACACCTTGCCCGCGTTGCTCGCGGCGATCATTGCCATGGGCATGCTCAACGCGGCCGTCGAGGAAGTGAACGGGCTGCCGGTGGGGCTGACCTACGTCACCGGAGCGCTGTCACGCTTTGGTCGCGGGCTGGGCCGTTGGCTATTGGGCGAGCGCCGCAATGGCTGGCGCGTGCAATTGATTCCGTGGGGCGGGATGTTCATTGGCGCTGTGATCGGTGCACTGCTGGAACAGCAGATGGGCCTGCGCGCATTGTGGGTCAGTGGTGCGTTGGCTGCGGCCTTGGGGGTGGCGACACTGTTGATTCCGCGACGCTGGCACTTGGGTTTCATGCCCCGGTGAGGTTGGGGTGGAGGAGCTCGTTCGACGTTTAAGCCTCGACATCCGTGTACCGGTAAAGAGCCATCACGTCGAACGAGCAAGTGAATCATAGGCCAATGCCCAGCGGCTGTCCCGCCAGGCATTTCGGAATATGGCTAAGGCAACCGTCTTACAGACAAGTGGCCAGTGCTGCCAGGCGACGTTTGGCCGGCATATTGTCCTGTACTGCATAGTAATTGACCGTAGAACCGGCGCCGGTGCTGAGCACATCGACAAAGTAATCGCCACCGGTGGTGTACACCGTAAAACCACCCGCCTCGGTCGCTTCCTTGAAGCCGCCAGCATCGACGCCGAACACGCTTTCATCCTGCCAGCCGAACTGGATGCACTGGGCAACGACCAGAGTGGCCTTGTCTGACGCCAGGGTCTTGTAGGGGCTGCCTGCCCGCGCTTCCTTCATCTTCGAACCGGCGCAACCGGTCAGTACCGCCAGTATCAATGCGCCCATTACCACTTTGTGCATGCCATTGCTTCCTTGGAAAAACCGTGACTCTACCACTGTGCGTCTGCCAACTGACGCGCCCATGAACTTTGTTTCACTGTGAAGGGCAAACACGCCGCCTATAGTGGCCAGGCTCATTTTTTAGAAGTCTCCCTTCTGCCCGCCACCCCGCGGGCTTTTTTTTGCCTGGGTATCAAAACCACCAACGGAACAGATAGAACAGCGCCATGCTCAATAGCACGGTGGTCAACACGCTGCGCGTCCAGTACATCAACGCCACGGCGCAGATGCCGGCCAGCAGGTAAGGGTTGCTCGGGCTCAGGTTAAGCCGATGGTCAGCCAGGAAAATAATCGGCCCGCAGATCGCGGTGAGCATGCCCGGCACGGCGAAGCCCAGAAATTCACGCGCACCGCGATTGAGCCGCACCGGCAAGCGTGGCTCGATAAACAGGTAACGGTTGAAGAACACCACCAGGCCCATGGCCACAATCATCAGGTAAATCATCGTTGCCCCACTCCCAGCCGTTTACAGGCAAACCCCGCGCTCATCCCCAGCACGCCCGAGACAACCACCGCAGATTCCCAGTGCAGATAACTCAGCCAGACCGAGCACAACAGCGCGACCGCCACGCATACCACCGTGGGCACGTCGCGCACCACGGGGGTGATCAAGGCGATAAAGGTCGCGGCAATCGAGAACTCCAGCCCCAATTGATCAAGGCCGGGAATGCTTTTGCCCAGCACAATGCCGGCGAGGGTGAAGAGGTTCCAGATCAGGTAAAACGTCAGGCCGACGCCCAAGGCGTACCAGCGATTGAAGGTCTCGCGGTCGTAGTGGTTGACCAGGGCAAAGAATTCATCGGTCAACAAGAACCCCAGGCTCATGCGCCAACGGGTATTGAGCGAAGACAGCGTAGGACGCATGTGCATGCCATAGAGCAGATGCTGGGATGTGAGCAGCAAGGTGGTCAGCACGATGGAAATCAGGCTGGCACCGCTCTTGACCATGCCGATGGCCACCAGTTGTGCGGCACCGGCAAACACAATGGCAGACAAGCCTTGGGCTTGCAGCGGGGTAAATTGCGCGTCGATGGCCATGGAGCCGGCCAGCAACCCCCAGGGCGCACAAGCCAGGGATAAGGGAATGACGGCGATGGCGCCGCGGGTGAAGGCGTAATGAGGTAATGCAGTGGGCATGGAAGCGGCTCATCGACAGACAGTCGACAAGCATGCCAGCACGAACGAAAGCTTGTCTTGAACGATCTTGCTCAGGCGAGCTTTACCGAAACCTGCTCCACCGAATCCCGGGCTTCGCGCAATTCATACGCATCCTGGTTCAGCCGGTGGATGGTATTGAGCAGGCGCTGGCGCAGCACTTCATCGCCGAGTTTTTCCACGGCGCGCATCAGGTCAAAGGCCGCGGTTTCGTTATTTTCCGCGACGGAATCCAGGGTCTTGCGCAGGTTGCGGGTGGCTCGGGTCACGCGGGGTCTTCCTTCATCAGCAATGGGCAGGCACGTTAGGACATTTGTGTTTCATTTTAATTTCAAACAGTTGTGGCGCTTTCAAAGGGTTTTGATCCATATCAATTGAAACAAGATTTGACCTGTATATATGCAAATACGTATATTCGTATATCTCTACTTGAAAAGTCCTTGACCATGTCAGACCTCTTCTCTCCTCCCACCCTGTTCAAGTGCCTGGCCGATGCCACCCGTGCACGGGTGACCTTACTGATCCTGCGCGAGGGCGAACTTTGCGTGTGTGAGTTGATCCATGCCTTGGACGACAGCCAGCCAAAAATCTCCCGCCATCTCGCGCAATTGCGCAGTTGCGGGCTACTGGTGGACCGACGTCAAGGGCAATGGATCTACTACCGCATCAATCCGGCACTGCCCGCCTGGGTCACCCAGGTGCTGGACACCACCCTACAAGCCAACCAGCCATGGTTGCAGGACGACGCACTGCGTCTGAATGCAATGGGCGACAGACCACAACGGGCCAGCACCTGCTGCTGAGCCATCGGAGCGTTTATTCATGCTTGTCGCAATTGCGATTTTCCTCGTCACCATCGTGCTGGTCATCTGGCAACCCAAGGGCCTGGGCGTCGGCTGGAGTGCTACCCTGGGCGCGATCCTCGCGCTGGCCTGCGGGGTGATCAGCCTGGCGGACCTCCCGGCGGTGTGGCAGATCATCTGGAACGCCACCGGCACCTTCGTCGCGCTGATCATCATCAGCCTGTTGCTGGACGAAGCCGGCTTCTTCGCCTGGACGGCGCTGCATGTGGCGCGCTGGGGCCGTGGCCGCGGCCGGCGGTTGTTTGCCTATATGGTGTTGCTGGGTGCGCTGGTATCTGCGCTGTTTGCCAACGACGGTGCGGCGTTGATCCTGACGCCTATCGTGATGTCGATGCTGCTGGCCTTGCGCTTTTCCCCGGCGGCGACCCTGGCCTTCGTCATGGGCGCAGGGTTTATCGCCGACACGGCAAGCCTGCCGCTGGTGGTGTCGAACCTGGTGAATATCGTCTCGGCTGACTATTTCAAGATTGGCTTCAACGAATACGCCGCGGTGATGGTGCCGGTGAACCTGGTCAGTGTCGCCGCCACGCTCGCGGTACTGCTGTGGTTTTTCCGCCGGGATATTCCGCAGACCTACAACCCGTCCGACCTGGAAGATCCCGCCAGTGCCATCCATGACCGTGCGACCTTTCGTGCCGGCTGGTGGGTACTCGGTATTCTGCTGGTCGGCTGTTTCGCCCTGGAACCATTGGGCATTCCCATCAGTACGATCTCCGCGTTCTGTGCGGTACTGCTGCTGGTGATTGCAGCCAAAGGTCATCAGATTTCCACGCGTAAAGTCCTCAAGGAAGCCCCGTGGCAGATCGTGATTTTTTCCCTGGGCATGTACTTGGTGGTCTATGGCCTGCGTAACGCCGGCCTGACCGACTACCTGGCCACCTGGCTTGACACCTTCGCCACCTATGGTGTGTGGGGCGCGGCCATGGGCACCGGGGTGCTGACCGCGCTGCTCTCGTCAGCCATGAATAACCTGCCGACCGTGCTGATTGGCGCGTTGTCCATCGAGTCCAGCCATGCCGTGGGCGTGGTCAAGGACGCGATGATCTACGCCAATGTGATCGGCAGCGACCTGGGCCCGAAAATCACCCCCATCGGCAGCCTGGCCACCTTGTTGTGGTTGCATATCCTGGCACGCAAAGGCATCACCATCACCTGGGGTTACTACTTCAAGGTCGGGATCGTGCTGACCCTGCCCGTGCTGCTGATCACCCTCGCCGCCCTCGCCTTGCGCCTGAGCATCTAAAGGAGACTGCAATGAAAGTGCTGTTCATGTGTACCGCCAACAGCTGTCGCAGCATCTTGTCCGAAGCGATGTTCAATCACCTGGCGCCGGAGGGATTCGAGGCGATCAGCTCGGGCAGTTTTCCCAAGGGCCAGGTGTTGCCCCGTAGCCTGAGCACGCTGGAGGCAGCGGGCATCAGCATCGAAGGTTTGTACAGCAAGGGCAATGACGCCTTTCAAGACAGTCCGCCTGATGTGGTCATCACCGTGTGCGATAAAGCAGCCGGTGAAGCGTGCCCCGTATATTTCGGCCCAGCGGTGAAGACGCATTGGGGCCTGGAGGACCCTTCCGAAGTGCAGGGTGACGAGGCGCAAGTAGAGGCAGCATTCAAGGCCACCCTCGACATTATCTCCGCACGCTGCGAGGCGTTTTTTGCGCTGCCCTTTGCACGTCTATCGCCGGATGAATTGAAGGCTGAACTCCACCGCATTGCCTCAACGCCGCAGCCTTTGTAGGAGCAAGCTGCTCCCACAGGGATCTGTGCCGGGCGCTGATTCTGTGGCCAATACACGGCCAGTGTGGGAGCTGGCTTGCCTGCGATAGCGGTGATTCAGTTGAAGATTCAGTGGCTGATACGCAGCCAACGCGAGCGTTCCTACAGAGGGCGTGGTATCCCTCTCTCGGACTGACGTATGCTCTGGCACTTTCTCGAAAGGAACTGAGCATGCTGTCGATCTTTGTCTATGCGCTGGTATTCGGTTTTGTATTTTGCCTTTCCCCCGGCGCCGTGCTGGCAGAGACTCTGCGCCGCGGCTTGCTCCATGGCTTCACGCCGGCGTTGCTGGTGCAGTTCGGCTCACTGGTGGGCGATGCCGTCTGGGCCGTGATTGGCCTCACCGGTATCGCACTGCTGATCCAGCATGATGCAGTGCGGGTTCCACTCACAATCGTCTGTGCGCTCTACCTGGCCTGGCTGGGCATTCGCAGCCTGATTGATGCCTGGCAGTTACCGGCAATGGACAATGCCCCTGCCAGCTCAGGCAAAAATGCGTTGGCGGTGGGCGCGGCGATTTCCTTGGCTAATCCGAAAAACATCGTCTACTGGGGCGCCTTGGGCAGCGCACTGTCGGGGATTGTCGGCACCACCCCCAGTCACGGGCAGACCCTGATGTTTTTTGCCGGCTTCATGCTGGCGTCGGTACTCTCGTGTTTTCTTACCGCCGCCTTGGTGAACCTGCTACGCAAGAACGCATCACCGACTTGGCAGCGTGTGAGTTATGCGGCCTGCGGTTTAGTATTGATCTATCTGGCACTCCTCGCCGCGCAAGGTGTATGAAGTTATTCAACCCACAACTTACGCGCGCCTCTTGTCTGAACAAACTCTGAACACGGGCTAATTTAATTAATCATGCGTTGACATTCTGTGACGCCCTGAGTAGATTGCCCGTGCCCGCAACTGGGGCCTTTTTTAAACCTCACAAAAGAAGCCAATGGACACAGTATCTAGTCGCTGTCCGAGCACCGCCTTTGCGGGCATCGGGCGCCAAACCCAGAATATGACAGGACTCGCGTTCCAGGTCCGGTAAGCTGCGCTAGAGCTTGATGCTCCACCGTAACTGCCTCACCGGTCGCCCGTCCGGTCCCGAGGTGTGTTATGACCTTCCAACTCCTTGCTTTGCCTGATACGCGCACACTGGTTGCAGCCCTGCGCGCCAAGCTGTGCCGAGCGCCGGCGGGCTTTTCGCCAACCCGCTCGACCTTTGTCACACCCTCCCCTCAAGTGCGCCCAGCCCCGCCGCTGGCGCACTGGCGTATCTGCCCTGAAAGCGGCCACCTGGTGCAGCACTGGGATCATGCCGACCCTCAAGACCCGCAGAGACCCCAGGTTTCCTGCCTGGCGCAAGCGCGCTTGATGCTCGGTTTCTACCTGAGTACTCGCGCCGCCTGACCTCGCTGGAAACAGCAACTTTCTTATTGATGACCCTGGAGTTCTTTATGAACACGTCCAGTAGTAGCCTGCTGCACGCTAGTTAACTAACTCGCTGTTAGCGGGCCCTTCAGAAGTTATGTGAATACTTTATTTAAACCGATCGCGAAGTCCGCGGCTCGGCATGCTTTCGCTCGCCTGTCTGCAGGTAAGTAGAGGGTATGTTTTGTCGAGAATTGGCGACAGGAGTACAGACAATGAGCGCCGTAAAAAACACGCCTCTGCACAAGAAAAATGGCACCGCCCCCGACACCAGGCTGTCGATGCGTGCCGCCCGCGAAGCCCACAACGGCCTGGCGGCCACCCTCGCCAATGTACGCGCCACCCAGGACGGCCTGACCGAACTGGACGCCTCGGCGCGCCTGCAACGTGAAGGCTATAACGAAGTGGCCCATGACAAGCCGCCACACGCTATCGTCCAGTTCCTGCAGGCACTGAACAACCCATTCATCTACGTGCTGTTGACCCTGGGCGGTATCAGCTTTGTCACCGACTATTGGTTGCCACTTCAGGCAGGTGAAGAAGTCGACCTGACCAAAGTCATCATCATCATGACCATGGTGTTGCTCAGCAGCCTGTTGCGTTTCTGGCAGGAACATCGCTCGGCCAAATCCGCCGAGGCCCTCAAGGCCATGGTACGCACCACTGCCACCGTGCTGCGCCGCGAGCAAGTTGGCGCACAGCCGGTCTTGCGCGAAGTGCCGATGCGCGACCTGGTGGCCGGCGATATCGTGCAGTTGTCCGCCGGCGACATGATCCCCGCCGATATCCGCCTGATCGAGTCCCGCGACCTGTTTATCAGCCAGGCCGTGCTGACCGGTGAAGCCTTGCCGGTGGAGAAGTACGACACCCTGGGCGATGTCACGCAAAAGTCCGCCTCTACGCTGGCCGCCGACCAGGGCAACCTGCTGGACCTGCCGAACATCTGCTTCATGGGCACCAACGTGGTCAGCGGCCGCGCCAAAGCAGTGGTGGTGGCAACAGGGCCGCGCACTTACTTTGGCTCCCTGGCCAAGGCGATTGTCGGCTCGCGGGTGCAAACCGCCTTCGACCGGGGCGTGAACAGTGTCAGCTGGCTGCTGATCCGCTTCATGCTGGTGATGGTACCCATCGTGTTTTTCCTCAATGGCTTCTCCAAGGGCGATTGGGGCGATGCCTTCCTGTTTGCCCTGGCGGTAGCCGTCGGCCTTACCCCGGAAATGCTGCCGATGATCGTCAGCGCCAACCTGGCCAAGGGGGCTACGGCCATGGCCAAGCGCAAAGTGGTGGTCAAGCGCCTCAATGCGATCCAGAACTTCGGCTCGATGGATGTGCTGTGCACTGACAAGACCGGCACCCTCACCCAGGACAAGATCATCCTCGAGCATCACGTCAATGCCTTTGGCCAGCGCGATGACGCCGTGCTGTCCCTGGCCTGGCTCAACAGCTTTCACCAGAGCGGCATGAAAAACCTGATGGACCAGGCGGTGGTGCAGTTCTCGGAACAGAACCCCAAGTTCCAGGTGCCGTTTGCCTACAGCAAGGTCGATGAATTGCCGTTCGACTTTGTCCGTCGTCGCCTGTCGATAGTGGTCAAGGATGCCGCCGGTGACCAGTTGCTGGTATGCAAGGGCGCGGTGGAAGAGATGCTGAGCATTTCTACCCATGTCATGGAAGCCGGCGAAGCCTTGCCCCTGGATGACCGCCGTCGTGAGGCGCTACTGGCGCTCGCCAATGATTACAACGAAGACGGTTTCCGCGTGCTGGTGGTAGCGACCCGCAATATTCCTAAAGCGCTGGCACGCCAGCAGTACACCACCAGCGACGAACGCAACCTGATGATCCAGGGCTTCCTGACGTTCCTGGACCCACCGAAGGAAACCGCAGGCCCGGCCATTGCGGCGCTGCAACAGATTGGCGTGGCGATCAAGGTGTTGACCGGCGACAACGCCGTGGTCACCAGCAAGATCTGCCGCCAGGTTGGCCTGGAACCCGGCCAGCCGCTGCTGGGCGTGGAAATCGAAGCCATGGACGACGCCACCCTGCTGCGCCGCGTAGAAGAGCGCACGGTATTCGCCAAGCTCACGCCGCTGCAAAAATCCCGCGTGCTCAAGGCCCTGCAAACCAACGGCCACACCGTCGGCTTCCTCGGTGACGGCATCAACGATGCACCGGCGCTGCGGGATGCCGATGTGGGTATTTCGGTGGACAGCGGCACCGACATCGCCAAGGAATCGGCCGACATCATCCTGCTGGAAAAGAGCCTGATGGTGCTGGAAGAAGGCGTGCTCAAGGGCCGCGAAACCTTCGGCAATATCATGAAGTACCTGAACATGACTGCCAGCTCCAACTTCGGCAATGTGTTCTCGGTGCTGGTGGCCAGTGCGTTCATCCCGTTCATGCCGATGCTGGCGATCCACCTGCTGCTGCAGAACCTGATGTACGACATCTCCCAACTGGCCCTGCCGTGGGACAAGATGGACAAGGAATACCTGGCCAAGCCGCGCAAGTGGGATGCGAAAAACATCGGCCGCTTCATGATCTGGATCGGGCCGACCTCGTCAATCTTCGACATCACCACCTTTGCGCTGATGTGGTACGTGTTCTCGGCCAACAGTGTGGAAATGCAGACGCTGTTCCAGTCCGGCTGGTTTATCGAGGGGCTGCTTTCGCAAACCCTGGTGGTGCATATGCTGCGCACCCGCAAGATCCCGTTCTTCCAGAGCACGGCCGCCTGGCCGGTGTTGATGATGACCTGCATCGTGATCGCCCTGGGCATCTACGTACCGTTCTCGCCACTGGGCACCCTGGTGGGCCTGCAACCGCTGCCGATGGCCTACTTCCCTTGGCTGGTAGGCACCTTGCTGGCTTACTGCTGCGTCGCCCAACTTATGAAGACGATCTACATCCGCCGCTTCAAGCAGTGGTACTGACCCTCCCCGCCGTTCAAACGCTGGCGGCCGCCCGGTCGCCAGCGTGCAATACAAGGATTTGCTTATGCGCGTGTTGATCTGTGCAGGTCGTCATTACGCCGACACCAAAAAGTCCCGCCATGTGCTGGACGCTTACCACCGCCTGCGCCCGGTGCAGGTACTGATCCACGGCGGCAACCAGTTCCTGGGCAGTGAGATCGAGGAATGGGCGCGGGAAATCGGTATCGACGTGGTGCGTTATCCACCCAATTGGCAGCGCCATGGCAAACAGGCGGAACGCCAGCGCAATCACTTCATGCTGGCCGACAGCCGCCCCGATCTGATCATTGCCCTGCCGGGCGGTGACGATACCTCGGAGCTGGTTTGCCAGGCCAAAGCCAGCGGCATTTCGGTGCTGACCGTAGAAAGCTGAACTCAAGCGAGGTGCATCATGCACAAAAAAAACACGCCGGCACGCCGCGACGGGTTTGCCAAATATCGCGCTCGCCACTCTCGCCACACCCTGCTGTTACTGCCGCCAGCAAAGCGCCGTGCATTGCAGCGCAATCTGATCTTTATCGGCGTGACCCTGGGCCTTGTCCTGGTGGCCGCGTTGATGTCAAAAGCGCAAGCCGCAGGCGGCGCTTATGTGGTTGACGACGGCACGATCAACGCGCCGGGTGAATGCAATGTCGACGCCTGGTACAGCGCCCAGCGGCACGCGGGCAGTACCCATAACGGCACCTTGTCGCCCGCCTGCACGTTCAGCGCCATGCCAGCCGTGCAATGGGGCGCCGCGTTGTCACGGGCCGTGGATGCAGGCAAAGGCGAGACGCAGATCAGCCCGCAAGCCAAGGTGCAGGTGCTGTCACGGCAAGACTTGGGCTTGGAACTGGCGGTTGCTGTCGGGGCGCATGTCGCGCTGGACCGCCATCACGGGTTTGACGGCGCAGACCTGAACATCCCCCTGACCTGGCAACCTCTGGATCCCTTGCGCCTGAACCTGAACGCCGGCTGGAGCCACGCCTACAACGACGGTGATCAACAACATCGCCTGACCTGGGGCACGGGGTTCGAATATCAGTTGGCAGAGAAGCTCACGCTGATTGGCGAGCGTTATGGCCAGGAAGGCGGCGAACAGGCCTGGCAGGCCGGGCCGCGTTTGCACATTGGTGAATTTGTTGACGTGGACCTGCTGGTCGGGCGCAGCCAGATTGGCGATCGCGCCCAGTGGCTGACCACTGGGGCGACGCTGAGGTTCTAGGCTTTGGCCTGTTGCTCCAGATGCAGCTGCAACTGCGGATCGATTTGCAACTGACCGGCCAGGTCGTCGAGGTAATTGCGCTCGGCGTCCTGCTGATCATTGACCAGCATCACGCTCGCCAGGTAAATCTCCGAAGCAAGTGCGGGGTCATTGGCATACTCGGCAAAATCGGCGGCATCCAGGGGCTTGGCGACTTCGGCGTCGAGCCACTGCTGCAGTTGTGGGTCGTCGGTATGACGGCCGATCTCGGCAGAAATCATCTGCTGCTCTTGCGCATCGATTTTGCCATCGGCCTTGGCCGCCGCGATCAACGCACGCAGTACGCCGTGGCTATGGGCTTCGGCTTCAGGCCCTTCAAGCTGGTCAACGGTCTGGATAGCTTGCTGCGGTGCCGAAGCCTGTTGGCGTTGCCAGGCCTGGTATGCCTGGAAGGCCGCCATTCCCAGGGACGCCAGCGCCGCGTAGTTCATCCCACCGCCGCTACGCGCCTGGGTAGTACCACCTGCAGGAGCACCGCCCAACAAGCCACCCAGGCCACCCAAGCCACCGAGTAAACCACCCAAACCGCCGCCAGCCGAAGTTGCATTGCCTGTTCCCGCGCCCTTCAACAACCCTCCAAGCAACCCGCCCAGGCCGCCGCCCGACGCGCCGCCGCCTTGCTGTCCTGCCCGCAACAGTTGTTCCAGTAGATCGCTGGTATTCATGGTGTCGCCCTCCCGGGGCGCAATAGTGGCTTTGATCAAACATAGTCCTCCCGCGATGGAACACCATGACCGTCGGGCGGGCAAGCTTTATGATGGCGCCATCACGCCAAGAAGGGAGAACCGCGGTGAACCGCATCGAGCATATTGCGTTGATGGCCACCTACAACCAATGGATGAACCGCAAGGTCTACGACGCCGCCGCCGCCCTGACACACGCGCAGTTGACCCTGGACCGCCAAGCGTTTTTCGGTTCGATCTTCGGCACCTTGAACCACCTGATGCTGGGTGACACCGTCTGGCTCAAGCGCTTCGCCGAACACCCGGCCAACTTTGCGGCCTTGGCGCCGCTGAACGGGGTTGCCACGCCCGGCGACCTCAAGCAACTGGCATTCGCCAGCCTTGCAGAACTAGCGGCCCATCGCGCCTGGCTGGATCAACTCATCATCGATTGGGCCCACAGCCTGCACGAGCCCCACCTCGACCAACGCCTGCGCTATCACAACATGCGCGGCGTGGCCGCCGAGAAACCCTTCTTCGGTTTGCTGGTGCACTTTTTCAACCACCAGACTCACCATCGCGGCCAGGTGACGACACTGCTGAGCCAGGCGGGTGTGGATGTGGGAGTCACCGACTTGCTGGCACTGATTGACTAGATACAGACACGATCAATGTGGGAGCTGGCTTGCCTGCGATGGCGGTGTAACAGGTTCAATACCTGTGACTGACACATCGCCATCGCAGGCAAGCCAGCTCCCACAGTTGCCCTATATTGCCCACAGCATCAGTGCTGTCACTTCACCTTGTTGCTCAAGGTTTCCACACTGCGCTTCACATCATCCAGGCTGCGCTTGAGACCGTCGATCTCGCTTTTCTGCCGCTCTATCGTGCTCTTCTGCTCATCCACCGTACGCTTGAGACTCGACAGCTGGCTATCACTGCTGCTGGCACTCGAACCGTCCTTGCGCTTGAACTCATCAAACGCACGCTCCTGCCCCTCTACTTTGCTTTTCAAGCTTTGCAGTTCGCTTTGACTCTGTTTTTGCCCAGCTTGCAGCGCCTCGACATCCCCCACGGAAACACCCGACGGCTTCAACACATAGGCACCGCCCACGTCCATCGAGCCGGCCGTCAACTTGTCTGAAGACGACGCACTAAATTCGCCCCACTGCACCGCACTCCCCGCCTGCGCCGAGCTGAACGCGCCAGTGCCCAACAACCCCGCTACACCTGCGGCCATGATCCAAGCCTGCTTACGGATACTGAGCATCAAACGACTCCCTGCGAAATGCCGAAATGGCATATCGCTATGACTGTCATTTATGGGGCTTGTTCCTGGGTTGCAAGCGTTCATCAGAACTTGGCACAAAGGCCATGTAGATCACTGATCTGCCACGTTTTTTTTCTGCGCATCTTTATGCGGGAAAACCGGCTGGGAGGTTGCGCTGAAGCGGCTGGATCTATATATTCCCAACCCTGTTACACCGCGCTACCGCCCGAATGGCGAAACTGGTAGACGCATGGGACTTAAAATCCCCCGCTCGTAAGGGCGTCCCGGTTCGATTCCGGGTTCGGGCACCATAGATATCAAGGGCTTGCCAGGGAAACCTGAGCAGGCCCTTATCTTTTCTGTTCCGCAATTCTAATAACTGTTCCGCAATTATCCCTCCTCCGGCGTCCTGCCGAACGATCTCCCCACTCAATAATTTGCCTGCTACGCTGTTCGCTCCACGGAGGAACAACGATGCCGAACTCAGACCTAATCCCTTCCCTGCTTTCCAAACTCTACGAAAACCAACTTGCCCTCGAAGCGTCCATCCTGGAGCTGTCAAATTGGGTTGAGCAACGTGGCTCCGCCGAGGTGGCAGACAATGTGCGAGGCGCCCTTTTCACAATCGGCCACAATGAAGAATTCATCAAAATGTCGCTGGCTGTCCTTATGACAGAGGAATGAGCACTACTTGCAGGCCACCGTCCAGAGTTGGTCCAGCTTAGTGGTATAGCTCTGGCTCATCATCTCTCGACGCATACCCCAGTCGGGGTTGGTAGGTACGCTGGCAGATCGAAGCGTTCCCTTTCCCCAACGTTCATTGATCTGATCAAGGACAGTCATGACCTGGGTTGCCTCGGTCGGCTGCGATATTGCAAAAAGATCATCGGTATATTCGCCTGGCTGGCACAGGTTGAGCAGCATTACCTCGGCCTTGCTGTATTTGAAACCCGGCCGGAAGATCCGATCTAGCGCGTCTACCGCCGCCTTCGTGAGCAGGCGCACGTCATCGGTAGGGTATGGCATATCTACCACCACCCCGTTGGCGTACTTGGCTTCCTCCGGGTTGAACATGCCTGTGCGGATGCAGACGCGGACCTTTTTGCAAAGCGAGTTCTGCGCACGCAGCTTTTCCGAGGCTCGCATCATGTAGGTGGCCACCGCCTCCTTGATCGGCGGCAGCTCAGTCAGCCGCTTGCCGAACATCCGACTGCAGCAGATTTCCTGCTTCGGCGGGTCGGGCTCGTCCAGCTCCAAGCACGACGTGCCGGCCAGTTCACGCGCTGTTTTCTCGATCACTACGCTGAATTTCTTACGGAGCGTCCAAGGATCTGCTTTGGTAAGGTCCATCGCTGACTTTATGCCCATGGCGTCGAGGTGGAGTTTCATTTTGCGGCCCACGCCCCACACTTCGCAGACGTCAGTATTACGCAGGACCCAATCGCGCTTGACCGGATCGGTGATGTTCACTACACCACCGGTTTGAGCTTGCAATCGCTTTGCCGTGTGGTTGGCCAGCTTGGCCAAGGTCTTGGTGCTTGCTATTCCAACCCCCACTGGAATGCCAGTGCAGCGCAGCACCCGCTCCCTGATTTGACGACCCAAAGCATCCAGCCCAGGAATACCCGATAGGTCAGCAAACGCCTCATCGATACTGTAAATTTCAACGGCAGGAACCATCGATTCGATCAGAGTCATCACTCGCTCGCTCATGTCGCCATAGAGCGCGTAGTTAGACGAGAAGGGAATGATGCCGTGTTGCTTCAGCTTGTGTTTGATTAGAAAATACGGCTCGCCCATCTTGATAAACGGCTTGGCGTCGTAGCTGCGGGCAATGACGCAGCCATCGTTATTGCTCAGTACGACGATAGGCACCTTTGCCAGATCTGGACGAAAGACCCGTTCGCAGCTCGCATAGAAACTGTTGCAGTCAATCAGCGCGAAGACCGGCGCGTTAGACATGACTGCGCACCGTGCTGGTGATCACGCCCCAGATCGATAGCTCATCCCCCTCCAAGACATACCGCGCTGGGTATTTCGGATTCTCCGACAGAAGAATCACCTCTTTCCCACGTTTGCACAGTCGCTTGCAGACGGGATCATTGTTCAAAAGAGCTACAACGACGTGTCCGTGGGCCGGCTCAATTGACCGATCCACAACAGCCAAGTCTCCCTCAAAAATTCCCGCCCCTTGCATACTTTCACCAGTAATCGCGATGAGATAGACATGCGGCGCCCTGATATTTAGGACCTCATCCAATGAGATGTGCTGCTCGATGTGATCGGCTGCCGGTGATGGGAACCCAGCAGGTACACGAAACGAGCAGAAAGGCAGCTTCGTGCCGCCTTCGGATATAGGACCTAAAATGGTAAAGCTCATGATGCAGCCTTCTACACATACTGTACGAATGTACAGTTAACTTTGCGGCCGGCTTGCGGTCAATTTTTCTGTAGGGGATTTCGACAGACGGAGAGGTGCCTATGTGCGGAAGGCTTTCGCAGTACCGGGGAATCCACGACTTCGTTGCAGCGCTGAGCATGCCCAATGCTCTGGCGAACTCTGTGGGCGATCAGCCGATTGAGCGGTACAACGTGGCGCCATCAACTACGGTTGCATTGCTGCACCTGCAGGGAGACCTGCTACACGCCGATCCAGTTCGCTGGGGTTGGCGACCACACTGGGCAAAAGACCGTGCAGCGCCGATCAATGCTCGCGTGGAGAAAGTCGCCCACGGCCCGTTCTTCCGGGCGATCTGGCCGCACCGGGCGATCACGCCTATCGACAACTGGTTTGAGTGGGTCGATGAGGGCGGGCCCAAGAAACAGCCCTACCTCATCCGTAGGAGAGATGGTGCACCGATACTCTGCGCTGCCATTGGCCAGCTACCGGACGCTGATGAAGGACCTGGCGAGCATGATGGTTTCGTGATCATCACCGCCGACAGCGCCGGGGGCATGGTGGACATCCATGACCGTCGCCCCGTGGTGTTGACCCCGGACCTGGCTCGGGAATGGTTAGATCCGGCCACGCCCAAGGAGCGCGCCGAGCAGATGGTGCTACACCAGGGCGAACCGACCGAGGCATTCGAGTGGTTCAAGGTCGACACGGCCGTGGGCAATGTGCGTAACAAGGGGCCCGAATTGATAAGGCCCGCAGTGTAGGAAACGCCTACTTGTCCCGTTGCACCCTGCAATTGATGTATGCGTCTGTCCCCGGCTTGGCTCCATAGGATTGACACATGGCATCGTCTGTAGCGCTCTTTTCCGCTCGGGCTGCCGAAAGATTCTTCAAGCTCTGCTGCCGCACCTCATATCCTTTGGTCCCCGGCAAACAGTCATCCCAGGCTATAATGCCGATTGCACAATCCAACGGATGGTTTGCGCACCCGCCAAGGGCTAGCAGAACAGCGACGCCGAATAGTTGTTTCATAGGTGTGGCCCTCCCCGGCCGCGGCCGAGTCTGCCACTTTTTCGAGGTTAAGCGAAGTTCAGCGAGTGATTGCCCTGACGTACGCCTGGCACGCCCGCAATGCGATTATGGCGTTATCCCCGTCGTCGGTGATGGCGACAATTCGTTGCGCATGCGCTGGGTCAAGTTGGGCTCGACGGGCTGCATGAACCACGCCGACGGCGCCGGGGGCGGTAGGCACGTTGCAGCTACTGGCTGGATCCTCGGCAAGGAGGACTGACAGCCGGACATCAGCAGTAGCAAGCTGGTCACGCAGGCGAGCCTGGTTGCGTTGGGCATCGGATAACTCCTTGGTGTGTTGTTGCTCCTGGCCGGCGAGCTGCTGCTCCAAGGCCAGGCGCTTGTCCTGTTCGGCCGCCTGCTGACGCCAGGCCTCGCCAGTGATTGCATCCAGTTCCTTCTGGTGGTGGGCTCCCTGCTCCGCAATACGCTCGGCCATCTTCTTGCCCAGACGCCAGTCCTGAACCTGCCATGCCCCGCCAAAGCCGATGGCCAGCGCCAGCAGGATTGCCAGCCCCAGGCCGATCAGCTTCTGTACCGGCGTCATCACGGCACATCCTTGAAGAAGACGTGATGCCCCAGGCGCAGCGTCTGTTTGGCCTTCGCCGCCCAGGCCGGGGCCTTCGGCATTGTCGTTGCGTAGTAGTGCGTGGCACCGCCAGTTGGATCAGGCACGGCGTCGGACATCACCTGGTCAGCCGCACGCTGGGCCTGGGCAAACTGCGCAGCCGGGATCTGCTTGGCGCCGCTCAGGTAGGCGTAGTTCGGGTCGTTCTGGTTCCAGCAGCTGAACTGCCAGGGCTTCAGGCACACACCGGTGTAGCCCTCCCCCCACCACGACTTAGCCTTGCCGTCGAACACACGGTTGCGGATGGTCCAGGCGACGGCAATTTGACCATCCAGCCCTTCGCCGCGGGCCTCGCCCCACAGGGTGCGCGCCAGGATGTCCCGGTCTTTCTCGGTTGCGTTCATACTTTTCTCCAGGCAATAAAAAACCCGCTCAAGGCGGGTGACCGATGACAGTTACGCGGGCACTACGGGCCATTCAATGGCATCCGGGAACTGCGGCTGCTCAATAACGCGGCTCAGCGCTACACGGTATTTTTTCCAAGACTTGAGGGCGGCGAGGTCTGCGTCCGTGGCTTCGTCGACATCTTCGGCGTCCTGTAGTGGCGCGATCGCATAGTCTGCGACGGACCGCAAGCGGGTGATCTCCGCGAAAGCAGTCTCCATGGGGTCGGCTTCAGGCGCTGTTAGCTCAGGAACCACCTGAACTGGCAATGAATCCACGGCTACATGCAGAGTGATGCTGTGCGCCAAGTCGGCGGGTTCGCCATCTTTCGCCACGCTTACGGCCAGCACCCCGTCGTTGTAATTTATGGCTACCGAGCAAGACGCATCGACCTGGTTCAACACATAACCCCAGCCTTCTGGCGGTGGAACCATGCCAAGCGTTCCGTGCACCAGGTACTGGCCAGGGCCAGGGTGCTCGGTGGTGATAGTGTTAGCACCCAGGGAGGTGACATCAATAACGGCACCGTCAGCACCGAGAATGTTTACTGCTGCGCGAGTTTTCATTTAGATAGCCTTGAGTGTGCCGTCAGCGGCGCGAGTGGTATTTCCGGTGTGGTAAAGCTCAATCCATGGCGTTGTGGCACCGTCGTAAATCGACTGAAATTTGATGGTGCCCGAATTGCCAGCAAGCCCATAAGGCCAGGCAACCGTTAGCCTGTTAGAGCCATCAGAGTGCCGAAAAATCTGCTTGTAAAAGTAGCCCGTACCGCCTGACGGCATTCCCGGAGAACCTGGCGGATAGAGATTTGGGTCAAGACCATGCACAGCATTGGTCAGCCAACTTTGAACTACGCTCGTCCGCGTTCTGCCAGTTGCGTAAGCGTCTGCGACGTTTCCGTCCGCGTAGCCGATAGAAGCCACGGCCGCAGTACCCAACCCAAGGTTATTACGGGCCGCAGCTGGGGTGGTGCCGCCGGTGCCCCCCATGGTTACAGGTACAGTGTTTTGAGTGGAGACCGTACCAAGGCCCGCCAATGTCGCCCCCCACTGCTGAATCATCGCCCGGGCTTGGTCGGCCAGATCTTTCGTGTATCCCTGCACGGGCATGAGCGCATACGCACCAGCACCGTTAGACGCGCTTCGATAGTTCGGCGTGATTGATAGCGAAGTGTTGCTGGCGATATTGGTTACTTCGTACTGCCCGCCATCAGGGCCTATAAATGCATCACCCACTCGGCTATTTGCGAGAAAGGCCGTGCCGGAGCCAACTACGGCATTCGAATTCAATGTTAAAGAAACTGTACCCGTTCTATACCAAGGCATATTTATCTCCAAATAAAATTTTTCGTGACGGCGACACGATCTAGAAAATCAAGTAACTTAAATCAAGTCCCAGGGAGCCTTGCATATACTGCCGCCATGTTACCGACATCCGTCCAAGCCCCAAGAGCAGTCACACCAAAAACCTGCAAGCATAACTCGTTATAGTTAAATCTAACGCCAATTGGCGTCCAGTTAATATGCGATGGTGTAATTAACCCTCGAGAAAAAGGGTTAATCATAAAATATTCATCGCTCAAAAGCTGACCTACAAGCAAGCTCTTCCAGTAATAGCCGTTAGCAATAGGGTTAATTATCACTCTCCCCTGAAACGACCATGAGTGACTGGCTCGGGAGAATAAGACCGGCACGGTGCCGGAGTCGTAAATTACGCTCCCGTCTTCCCCCCACATTCGCAACCCGTATTGAGCCTTTGAAAGCGAAGCAAAGACTGCTGCAAACCACTTACCGTAAGGCCGATCATTGATATTACGCGTCGAAAGAACAAAGCCTGTCCAGTTCCCCGCCCCCCCTGTTATGACCAGCCCTGCATATAAATCATCAGGCCTGGCGGGAGTATTCTGCATAAATATGCATGGAGGCTCCTGCGTGGTTATTGGGGCTGGAAAGTTGACATATGCATTGGAGTTAGAGGTTGCAGCATACGAGCCGCTATAAACAGCACAAAGCCTGGGCATCTCAGAATCTATTTGTATATAGCGCTCATCGTTAGCCACCGACAATCCGAAAGTCAATTTTTATACCTCATGACCAGCAATCTAAATTTGATCACCGTACCCAAAGACTTGTCTGCTTCAGCAGGGTGCTTTCCGTATACATTAACGACACCCTCCCCGACCGATACGTAGGGCAATGCACTGTATATATATTCATTGGCAGGCGGCTCGGTCGGCAGTATCACAGCAGAGCAGTTGCTTGGACTGAAGCCGGGGACAGAAACGGTAATGGGGCCTCCGGTGGTTGCTTGATAGAGTCCGTTGTGGAGGATTTGATAGGTAAAACTATCAGTGTCCATTTCTAGAGCGCCTGATTCGCTCCACGTTCTTACACCATGGCTCATGCGTCTAGATCTCCAAGCTGTACACGTTTACGACCACTTGCGTCGTATACCTTGATGGCCCGATTCGTCATTGATAGACGGCCGCCACCAGGTGCTGGCCCGTTGAATTCAAGGTTCCCCGCCTTATCCAAAAGCCATCCCTGTACGCCGGCCACATAGTTGTCTGATTGCAACGCCTGACCGATCTTAAGCATTGTTATCGTGCCGTCCTCGATCATTGCCGACCGCATAAATACCTGGCCGTTGCTCACAACGAATGGGGTAGTAATTCCACCGCCGGCAAGCGTATTCACCACGGCAAACCTGTCAGCACTCACCAGGAACTGGCTTTGCAGCAAGCCATCGGCATTCTGTTCAATGCCCAGGCCAATCCCTGCAGCCACGTACTGGCCGTTTGAGTTCACCTGCATCTTCACCGCCCACATGGTGGACAGCTTTCCATCGGTGTCGGCCTGGGCCTTGGCGGTGATTTGGATCGCCGCCTTGCTCTTCCACTCGCTGAGTGCGCTGGCCAGGTCTCCCTCGTCGGTACCGTCTCGCCCACCACCCACAACAGCCTGAAGCGTGGTTGACTGCGAGGCGACGGCCTTATCGGTGTCGGCCAGAGATTTGGTAACCGTCTGAACGGCTGACGAGTTCTCGTCAACTTGAGCCTGCGTGGTGTCGACTCTTTGACCAAGTGCGGTATCCGCATTCGCCCTGGTGAGCGCCTCCTGAGTTATCGCTGCGGCGTTGCTGCCGACGCTTGCCCCCATTTGGTCGATGCGCGTGCTAAGGGCGCTGTCACCATCGGCCCTCGTCGATGACTCCACGCCAATCGCGGCTGTGTTGCCGTCGATACTGCTTTTCAACTGTTCCAGTCGGGTGACTGTCGCCTGCTTGTCAGTGGCCACCACCTGTTCCAGCGTGGTCAAGCTGGCCCTGTTCGCGCCTACTGCCGCATCCAGCGACGTCGTGCGCTCGACCATGGCCAGGTTGTCGGAGGCTTGCACCTTCACCTGCTGGGCAAACTTGGCAGCCGCGTCCCAGTTCTGCAGCGCGTCTGTCAGTGACCCTTCCCCGTCATCCTCCCTCCAGCTTGCCTGAAGCGATTGCACCGCAGATGCTTGGGCAGTGACCTTGCCGTCCACGGTGTCGATGGATGCCTTGTTTTGTTGGATCTGGACCGCCATGGCCTGGGTTGTTTCGGCAATGGTGCCTATGTCGAACCAGTAAGCGGCGTTGGGAGGCGTGGTGTTTTTCGGTACTGGCCCGGTGGCTTGGTACAAATGCTCGCCCTGCCGCACCACATCGCCGGCGGCGTAGGTTTTGGCAGGATCGTAGACCAGAGCGTCCGTTATCTGGTCGATCAGGTCTTCCAGCTCCTGCTTGGCCTGTTCCAGCCGTTCATTCACCGATCCAGGGCCTGAGCCAGAGATGAGCTCAATCTCGTCTAGTAGCTCCTTGGCCAACTCCGTTTCGCCAATCTGGCCGGCGATCAGATCAAGGATCGGGCCGGCCTGTGAACTGGCCTGCCCTATCACTCCATTCACCACCGGATAGAACGGCCCGATGTTGCCGGTCCGGTCCACCAAGCGCGCCCAGAAGAAGAACCGAGCGCCCGCCAACAGCGATTGCATACGGTAGTCGGCCTGCGGGTATGCCAGGTCAGCCAGCTTCGTCGCAGCCGGCAGGCTATTCGCCGGGCCATACCAAAGTTCGGTCCGCTGGGTGTCCTCGGCGCCAGCAGGGAAGCCCCACTTGATGCCAATTCCGAACAGCTCGCTGGTGGTGGTCAGGAACGACACTGCCGGCGGCAGGCCGGTTTTTCCCTCCAAGTTGGTTAGGCTGGAGTTTTTCCAGATCGACGAGATTTCGAAGGCGCTCAATGCGCGAACCCGAGCCAGGTAGGCGCCCGAGTAAATACCGGTGACGTCGACGCTCGTCGAGCCAGTACGCTGCACCTTGATCCAGTTGCCGTTGTCCTTACGCCACTCCACGTCATAAGCGACGGCACCAGTTACGGCAGGCCACGAGATGTTCATGGTGCTGATCGCGATGCCCTGGTTTACCGCGTAGCTCGACGTCAGCGTGACGCTGACCGGCGGCGGTACCACGGTGATTGGTATAACGCTAATGGGGCGCTCTTCCAGGCGAGCGCCGGTATCGATGTGCGCGAACTTGCTCGGGTCGTACTGAACGGCCGATATCTCGAACACGCCGGGCTCTGGCCTGGCCACGCTGACCACCCGGTAAAGCGGGACTGCCAAGTCGTCAGCATCGAGCGCCCACACCAATTCCGGCTCAGGTGTCACGGAGTACGCCACGGTGACCGTGACCTGCCGACCGCTGACCACTTCCACGGTACGCCCCTCGCACTTGCCGTCAGGCAGATTGAGGATCAGTCGGTCGCCGGGCTTGGCCTGGGTATCGCGGTCCAGTTTGATGACCTTGCCGTTTACCGCCGATATACGCCCGCCAATGGCACGGCCGGCCAGCAGTTCGTCAGCAATCGGGATCACGTAGCCAGGCAGCGGGATACGACCATCCAAACCAACCTTGAAGGTTACTGCCCGATCCTTGGAGTTGGTCAGCAGCGCCCACTTGCCGCGGCGCTGGGCCTCGGATTCGCGGGTGCAACCGATGGCGCTGATTTCCAGCGGGTTATCGCCGTAGCGCCGCTGCAGCTTCTGGTCAGTCACGGCGGTGACGTCGGTGTCGTAGTTGTTCAGCGGGTTGTCATAGCTGACCAGTGCACGGGTGTAGCGCGTGCGCTCAGACGCGCTCGAGTAGGTGAACTTGCCGTCGAGGACGTTGGCCCGGGTATAGGCGAAGTCGAAGTCCGTTGCCCGCGGCATATCCGAGAGAGTGAACACCTGGCCTTGGGCCCAGTAGGTCATGCCTCGGTAGATCGCCGAGATATCGCGCAGCAGTGACCAGGCATCGGCTTTGCTCTGCAGGTTCAAGTTGCAGATGAAGCGCGGCTCCTGTCCACTCTTCCCGTCCGGCACCAGTTGGTCGCAGTACTGCGATATTCGGTACAGTTCCCACTTGTCCACCATCCACGGCTTGATGCGGCGGCCCAGGCCGAAGCGGTCGGCGGTGGTGATGTCGTAGGTCATCCAGACAGGGTTGTCGGTCCAGGCCTGCTTGAAGGTGCCGTCCCAAACGCCCGAGTAACTGCGCGACACAGGGTCGTAGTTGCTCGGTACCTGCATCTTCTTCAGCTTCGTCTCGACCGTCACGGCCGGGATGCTGCGGAACTGCTCAGCGGAAAACTCGATGTAGAGCAGCGCCGTGTTCGGGTAGCGGATCTTTGCGTCGATCACTTCAGTGAAGCCGGCGATCTGCATGGTGTCGGAGATTTTGTTGTTGTTTTGGTTGACCGTGATCCTTGTGATGCGCATTAACCAGCCGGTAGTGGCCTTGGGCAGATCTATACGACGGGTGCGCTCATACACGCTGGTGGTCTTGCCGTCGACAGCCTCGCTCAGTACCTGCTGATAGGCACCACCATCAGTGGCCAGCTCAACCTTGTATTCAATCCGGTACCCGTTGATGTTGCCCCCGGCGTCCACGGACTGGAGCGCAGGCCAGGCGAAACGCACACGCACGGCGGAAAGCTGGGTGTTATTGATCGCCCTAACCCAAGGGGTGCCGCTGCGCAGTTCGGTGCTGATGGTGGTCTCGTTCTCGACCGACGGGATCCCCTGGATATAGGTCTGGTCCACGGCCCCGGTGCGCCACTCCCACTTCACGTTCGGGAAGTTCATGTTGCCCTGGGGGTCTTGCAGCGGAGTGTTGTCGAGGTAGATGTCCCTGGCGGTTGGTGTGCCTTCGAATTCCCCCTCGCCCACAGCGATGAGCATTTTGGCAATGGCAACGGAGCGCAGACTGTCCGGGGCTTCTGTCGGCGCTTTTGGTTTTTCTTCGCCGCCCTTGGCGCCGTGGATGTCGATCTTGCGTGCTGCGCCCATGCTTTTCTCCAGGCAATAAAAAACCGCGATATCGCGGCTTGGGTTAACCTCAACCTTTTCTGGCAAGGAGCCAATGTGATGAAGCTCAAAAACGCTTTGGTGCTTGTAGCGGCGATATCAGCTACAGGCTGTGGAACTGTCAACACCACTTTCCGAGACGACACCGTCGCGAGCAATAAGCTGGCTCGTTGGAGTTCGAACTGCGATTCCGTACCGAGAATCTACAGCGGTGCCGTTTTTGATTACTGCACACTCGATGCAGCGCCGCGTCAGAGCACCGGGTTTGACGGATACCCATCTGCGTCATTAATTTTGCTAGATATGGGGCTGTCTGGAATTGCAGACACCCTCATTTTGCCCTACACAATTTATCTACAGAGCAAGCACGGAGACATAGAAAAGGGGCGATTCGAATAGTTGCACACGCTCTAACTTCCGGTGACCAGTAGCTTGCTCCGGCCATTGCTACATCTGGTCCTCGGCGTAAATGGCAGCGCCAATGATCGCCCCGCCGACACGGCGCTTGCCGTAGCAGAGCGGTACCGGGTTGCCCGATGCCGTGGTGTTCTTGGCGCTGCCGAACGCATAGCCGGGTGTATTCTCGGGCGCGGCACTGGTCTTGAGGCCGCCAGCCTGGGGGCTGAGCATTTGGATAACGCCGCCGGCGACAAGGCCGATGCCCGCACCTATGAGCGGGGTACCGAAAGGCGTTGCAGAGAAAATAACACCCACAACAATCAAGATCGCGCCGACGATGGTTTGAAGAATACCGCCGCGCTTGCTGCCTACGACCACGGGCGCAATGCGGATATCTCCGGCACCGGTGTAACTCAGCTCCTTCTCCCCGATATTGCGCTTATCGCGAAACACCGCGAACTCAAGACCGCGCGACTTGGCATTCGAAAGAAACCGCTCGAATCCAGGGATCTGCACGCATAGTGCTTTGATCGCCTCAGCCGGCGATTTGACCGCAAGCTTGAAGGACTTTCCAAACTGTCGGAGCTGCCCGTGAAGTCGAACTGTCGTCATGGGTTGGTAGTTGATCGCTGATGCCTGCATCACTTTCTCCGGGCAATAAAAAACCGCCCGGAGGCGGTTTCAAGGTTTTCTTGATTCAGTTGTAATCGACATAAGGCCCTATGTAGAACCCAGCCATGTCGCCGCTGATACGGTACAGGCTTTCCTTGCCTGGCTGCACCGTTGCTGCAATGGTTCGAATTGCAGCGCCCCCGCACAAGCCAGAGCCAGCTAGGCCTGCACCGAGATTGGGCGAGCCCGGCGGAAGGTAGAATGTGGCACGCTGACCAGTTCCGATCTTTGCAGCCCTGCGGCCGTCGACATAAACGACGATGTCGCAGCCAGAACCCACCGCGCCAGAGTCGCGCACCACAATGATTTTTCCGCTCTCGCCAGCTGGTTTAGTCTGGAAGGCATAGACCTCGTCCGACGGGACCGGCTTCGCATCCCGCACCGAAATCGCCGATGAAGCGCATCCCGCCAGCATCGCCACCGCTACCGCCGCTATCAAAATCCGCATGTCGTTCCCTCTTTGGTTTGGCGGGACTGTAGCACTGAGGAGTAGGATGCAAAAAGCCCAGCGCGGGGCTGGGCTTCCTAAGTGAAACATTAAATGGCGTATGTAAAGTTCTTTCCACCAAAGTGGGCTGTCTCTGGGAAGCCGGCAAATACCTTCTTCCAGAAAGCTTCGGCCCCTGGTAGCACCTCAATGCTCACGTCTCGGATCCCGTCCTCCCGCAACATCCCTATCAGCTGCTGCATAGCGGAGAAGCCTACCCCGATTCCGCGAAATGGGCCGAAGACAACTAGTGGGAAGATTTCATTGCCGCCAGCTCTGAACGTGCAGAAACCGGCATATTTGCCACCATGCAAGATCGCAAGCACAGTTTCGCCCAGAACTTCAGATCCATTGCGCACCGCCCGAATACTGTTATTGGTGTCTTGCTCTAACAGATTTTGAAGCCTCGCAATTTCAATCTCCGTGGCAACCCGCAGCAAAGTTCCGCTGACCATTTCAGTGCTCCTAGCAAAAGATGGCACTTTAGCACTATACAGCAGAGCGATGGAAAGCCCCCTGTCCACCCATCCAGCCTGGACGCAAACCCAGTAACGGGATTGGATTCAGCCGTAGTAGCTTTGCGCCTTCATATACAGCAGCCAGGGATAGGGCATGTCAATCAGAAGCCTCGCAAAGAATCTACCTGCAGACCCAGACATGCCTGGGTGGGTACTGGGATGGGCAGTGGGCCGTAATGATCCATGGAGCTTTATTGACATCTACGCCGACAAGCATGTCGCGGAGATAGAGGCCGAGCGCCTGGGTAATGGCCACACTGTGAGGTATGGGTCGCACAGGCTCGGAACCGATGAGTTCATGGGCGGCGGCGAAGAGCCTAGATAGCGGCTGCCTGCGCCAAGCCAAAATCAATTCTACCCGGACCAGATACAAGCGCAGCCTGAAGCCCTGACTTGCCATGGTAGCTGCGGCTGTAGCCGCCTTTGCTCTGGCACTTGCCGGAAAATTTCACGCGATCCATCTCGACACCGCCATCAAGAATGGCGACTTCGGCTTCAGCGCCGCAGATACCGCCACCGGTGATGGTGAAGAGGTCATGAATGGTCAGCATGTAGCGGTGTATGATTTGCATGTGGCCCTCCGAGCTTAGATCATCGTCGTGGATAAAGAACTGTCTGCCACGCAGACATAAGGAACCTCGTGATGGACCCTCGATTTGTAGTTCAAAGAAACTTCCCGCGGTGCGATGACTACGACGAAAACTCATTCAATGGCCAGCTACACGAGCACGCGCTCTGGGCACAAGATGAATACTGGCTCTTAGAGTGGGCTCTCTACCAATTGGCCAAGGAAGAGGAAATCGACCCTCAGCTCTACTGGCAGGTGTTTCGCATCTTCAGCCACTGTTTCCTTTCATTTGGCTGCCACCTCGATCGGAATGACGGCTACAAAATACGTAACCTCAAGAGAGCACAGCTATACGACTGTCGGGAGAGATTCCAGGTGGTATTTGAGGGTTTTTTCTCCAGAAATATGCCTGAGCAAAACATCTTTGAAGAAGAGAACCCACTGCTGCTCACCGTCCATTAACTTGCTGAAGTACCTCCTTCACATCAGATGATGCACGCCTGTCTTTGTGCCTGAGGATCAGGCGTGTTCGGTCATGCCATGGTCCGCCGTAGACGATGATCTCGGACGGCCTGCCGTACAGGTGGTGCAGCAAGAAGGGGCCAGGCCCGAAGGCGCCCGACTCTTCCTCTGGTAACGCCGGATCGGTACCCAGGTAAATCCCGGCATGGTTCGGGTGAGCCGTGCGCCCGACCTGCATAACGATCATGTCGCCGCGCTGAGGGGTGTCGACCCGCTCGAAGCCAGCGGCGGCGTAGTTTGCCTCGTACAGACTGGTGCTTTCTGCGCTCTCCCACCAGCCATCAGTGCGCTTGAAGGCTTCAAATTCCAAACCCCATTCGCGCTGGTACCAATCGGCGCAGACCTGCCAGCAGTCCCAGGCGCCGTGCACGAACGGACGCTTGAGCAACGACGTGCTGCCCGTTGGCATGATCGTGCGCATGTCGCTCTCGGGCCACGACAAAATGTGCCAGGGCAAGGCCGTGGCCTCGCACATGGCCAGGTCATGCGGTGACGGCCTGCTGGTAGCGTCCGGGTGCGAGTGAACGATGCCGATCACTTCACCTAGGTCTTCCGCAGCGGCGTAGTCCTCGGGATCCAGCCGGAACTCTTCGTTCGGCTCCGTGGCGATGTTCCGGCACGGGAAGTACTTCTGTGCGCGCCCGACGGCCAGCAACAGGCCGCAGCACTCTTTCGGGTACTCGGCCGCCGCGTGCGCCTGGATGGCCGCGATAATGTGCTTGCGCATGGTCAGCTCCGGGCAATGAGGGAGACGGCAGGGAATCCACCGAAGGACAGCTCGTTGTTTTCACCGAAGCGCAACTTGCAGGACGACAGGCAGCCCTTGCACTGATCCTTGGCAGGGTCATCAGTGGGGTTGTCCTCGTCGTCGAACATGGCGGCGCCGGTGTAGCCGCAATCTGGCCCGCGGTACCCGTTGGTCATGGCCCAGTGACAGAACGTTGTCATCTGCCGGCCTGGCAAACCGTGGTTATCGATCTCTCCAGGGGACGACAGCTCCCAAACCACCGCCTCGCCATCCTCACTGGTTTTCTGGTCGATGTACCAGATCTCCAACGCCTCCTGGGTCGGGTCGGCAGTTGGGTTGCCCTCGGGAAAATTGGCGGCGTCCAGGTACTGCGCCAGCGTCTCACGGACAGTCAGCTTGAACTTGAGCATGTCCTCGAAGGCCAAGCATAACGCTGTGACGCGACCGTTGACGTTGCCTGCGGCAAAGGTTGGCCGAGAGGCGGTGCCGTCGCTGCTCGAGGAAATACCCTCAATCTGCACCGGCCAAGCTGCGTATTCCTGGCCCTGCCAGATAATCGACTTGGCGGGCAGATCCTCTTCCGATCCCTCATAGGCCAGCAATTCTTCTGGCGTGTGCGGGATCGCGTGACCGTGGAAGCGCAGGTAATCTGCACCGTATTCGGTCCCGTCAATTTCGAACAGGCGAATCTCGCCGCCGGGCTCCAGTTTCTGGATGTCCGCGATCAATGCCATGGGTAGGTCTCAGGGATGAAAGGTTTGTTCGAAGGTGGCGGTGATGGCGTAGACCTGGCCGCCGCGGTGCACCGGCTTATAGCCGTTGCACTTGTAGAGCCCAAGCACGCCAAGGGGTGGCGTCCAGAGAAACGCCTTTGCCCCTTTGTGTTTGTCGAGGAACTTCCTGATCTCCAGGATTCGCACTGCCATACCGGTAAACGTCACCGGCCAGGATTCCGACTGATTGTTCAGGCCATCTTCGACCGATTGCTCATAACCATCGCCAAACTTCTTGGAGCGGATGCGCTGGGCAATATCGCCCTCCGCGCCCTTCTCCGTCGCCCAGGTGAATCGTTCGATAGTCATTAGCGCCCCTTGATTGCTTTGTTGATGACGCCGCCCTGGCGCATGTCCTTCGAGCGCAGCTCTTGATACTTCTGCTCTATAAAGGTCGCCAGCTCCTTGCCGAACAGGTCATAGCCAGGTGCGTCTGCACTCGACGAGGCATTGCCGTCGCCATCGATGTGCACTTCAACGTTGATCTGCGTTGAACCGGAACCGCCGCCCCCCATTGCCATTACGCCCAGCTTGCCGCTCGACGTACGGGTCAGAGGCATGATTGCCTCTTCACCAGCCTCACCCATTACGCCGGTTTTGCCGTTGGCCATGCCGAACGCCGTGGGCTTGCTAACGATGGAGTTGGTGAAGGCGCCGCCGTCGGCGAACATTTGCACGCCGCCAGACCAAGCGCCGCCCATCGCCTGGGGAAAGTACGAGCCCGAGTAGCCGCCAGCCGATGCGCCAAGGTTCGAAGATGCCGCACCAGCGGATCCCGCGGCCAGGCCGTTACCTCCGGCAGCGCTGCCACCAAAGTAGCTGGCCGCCGCTCCCACCAGACTACCCAGCAACGCCGAGCTAGCCTGACGGGTGGCAATGCGCGCCATGTCAGCCAGGATCGATTTAGCAAAGTCCGAGAACGACGCCTTACCGGTCATGGCAAAGTTGACGATGGAGTCTTCCATGGAGCTGAAGGCGCTGCCGAAAAGGCTCTTGGTCTGGCCGGCAATGTCTCTTGCCGAATCCAGGTAGTTTTCCCATGCAGCCGTTGCGCCCTTCGTCCAATCGCCCTGTGCATTCTCCACGTCAGCGTAGTTCTGCCGGATCTGGTCAGTGGCGGCCTTGTTCGCGTCTGCGAGCGCCTGCGACTTCCGTTTGAATTCTTCCTCCGACATGTTTCGCGAGGGGTCGGAGCGCTGGTTTTCCAGCTCAAGCGACTGCTGAGCAAACCGGTCTTGCTGGCTGTTCAGCTGACCGCTCAATGCGTTTTGGCGATCCCCCTGACCCACACCCAACACGGCGCGCTGCCCTGCAAGCTCCAGGGCGCGCTGCTGCTGCCCCAGCGCCTGCACGTAGGTACTGATCGCGCGCTCCTGCTTGGCGAGTCGCCCACTCTCATTGGTCGCCAGCACTTCAAGCTGGCTGTCAGCGTCTTTCTGCGCCTTGACCATACCTGTGCGTGCGTCGGCGATTTTTTGGTCCAACTGGATGCTTTGCGCTGCGGATGTGGTCTTCTTGCCCTTGGCAGCTTCTAACGCGCTGATCTCGGCTTCATAGGCTGCCGTCACCTGGTCACGCTCGTTGCCGATCAGGGCTTGGCGTCGCAGAAGGTAGTCAGCCTCAGATATCAGCCCGGCCTTTTGCGCCGCATCCAGTTCCTTCTGGTAGTTTTTGTAGTCAGCGGCAATAGAAGTCAGATTGTTCTTCGCGTCATTGAAGCCGGTCAGATCTACCTGAGTGCCAGGCGCTTTCGGGTCCTTGAACTGATCATTGATATTCGCCAGGTTCTTGTCGATCGCTGCTTGGTTCAATCGCGGGTCGTTCGGCGCAACTTTTCGGATGTTTTCGAGTTGCCGCTTGTACTCCTTGACCGCCTCCGTGCGCTTTTGCTCATTTGTCCACGCAGACTTGGTCAAGGCGTCAATTTTCGTCATTGACGATACGGCATCACCCTGAGCCTTGGCCTGCTCACCCTCCCACTTGGCGATATCGGCCTGCGCAGCCTTCTCGTCTTCCAACATGTTCAGGCGATTCTGCCGGAACTCGATCAGTGCATCCTTGGACTTCTTGTTCTGGAACAAGCCGTCCATGTTCTGCGCTTCAAGGAGGTCGGCCTTGGCGCTTTCGATATCCGTGTTGATGTCGCGACGACCGATATTTTTGATGCCGTCAGCAGCGCGCGCAACTGCGTTGTACGCCTTCTCCCAAAGGCTTAGGTTCGCCAGAATCTTTGGCGTGCGGTCGTTGATCGCATCGGCATAAGTATCGGTTGCGAGCTTTACCGCGGCGGCGTGATCGCCCTGCTTCTCCAGAGCCACGATTTGCGAGTAAACCGAAGCCGTCAGGTAGTGGTACTGTTCATTTAGCGCGGCGGATGCTTTCACTGGGTCTTCGGCCAGCTTGGAGAACTCGGAAACCGTCTCGCTCACTGCCTTGCCAGTAGCTTCCTGCATCGACACGGCGGCTTGGGTGATCCCGGTGAAACTCTCGCCTGCGATCTTGCCGTTGTCGGCCAGCATCGCCAGCACTGCGGCTGCTTGACCGGTGGTGCCGACCGTTGCGCTTACCTGCCGCGCCATATCGCCTAGTTGCCCAGCGCTGACACCGGCATAGTTACCAGTGAGAATTAGCGACTTGTTGTAGCTGTCCTGCTCTTCACTGCCTTTGTGATACGCGTAGGCAAGGCCGCCTACAGCAGCAGTGGCGAGGGCCAAAGGTGCCAGGATAGCGAGAAGCCCAGCAGCACCTGCCCCAGCACCGGCGCCCAATTGAGCCACGGCACGCACGCCGCTGCCCCAGTCACCCGACGATAGCGCGTTACCAAGCTGAACAACGTTTTCCTGAGCCTGCCGGGTACCGAGGCGCAGCTTGTCGAAACCGGTGGAGGTCTTTTCGAGCTTGGCGTAATCCTTGTCGATCTTGCTCAGGGCAGTGTTGTACTGGTCCTGGCTGATACGGCCGGCATCCAGGTGTTTGCCAAGCTGCTCGACCTGCGTATCCAGCTTGGCGAGGGCAGCGCGAGCTGGGTCGATGGCGCCCAGCAGGCTGTTCAGGGCCTTCTGTTCGTCGAGGGCAGACTTGGCCAGGGCGATCTGCTGCTTGTCTAACTGAGCGGAGATCTTCGCCGCCTCGGCCTCGCCATAGGCGCCGGTCTTGGTCAGCTTGGCGAGAGCGTCACGCTGCTTTGCCAGATCCTGGGTGGTCTTGGCGCTGGTGGAAAGCGATTTCTCCAGCGCCTGCATTTCGTTCATCAGCGAAACAGCGGACTGCTCGGCTCGGCCGCCAGCCTTCGCCATTTCATCCAGGCTCGTTTTCGCCTGGATTGCATCGGCCGAGTCGATCTTGACGCCGAGTTCTGCAATGTTCATCGACTCACCTTGAATAAGTGCCCGTGGTTACGGGCTGTTTTCCCTTTCCTCCGCCATAACGCGCAGGGCTTCGCCTTCCAGCACCTGAAGGTCAGGGAAGATGTCAACGAGTTTCTTTTTTTTGATGCCGAGAAATCCGGCTACGTCGCGGATGCAGTTGTAGTCGAGGCCAATTGCGCCGCCGGCGCCTGCACGCCACTGGGTGGACATCCGATCGAACAAGAGGAAGGCTGGCCAAAGGCACGGCCAAACATCGAACTCTTCTTCCATGTCCTCTGCGTCCCAGCCGAAAGCAGCGATCTGCTCGGCATCCGGCGGGGACTCATACAGGGCGCGGGCGGCGCGTATTAGTTTCCCGTGCGGGCCTTGGAGTAAGCATCCTGATAGGCGTCTACGACTGCCTCGGTTGTGCCCTGACAGGAAGTCACCAGCGCCTTGATGCTCTCGTCGTCAAATTTGTCGTCGAACTCCCAAGCCACAACCAAATCCTTGATTTGCTGAATCTGGTTTTCGGTGTCAACGGCAACGATTTCGGACACGGAGGGCTTTTCGCCGAACTTATCGAGGCCGTCCTTGCGCCGCTGGTTCCACTCATCAAACAACGTTGCAAGCTCGATCCGGTTTCGGTATTTGAAGGTGAACCCGACCTTCACCGGATCCTGGCCGACTACCGGGACCATCACGGCCCCCAGGAACGTCGGTGATTGGGCAATCTTGAACTTCGCCATGATTAAGCCCCGCCGCCAGCGACAACAGGCGCGCGATACGCGGTGATCTCGGCGTTGATAGTGAAGCCGAACGCAACTGCAGCACCTTCGTTACGCACCAGGGTCGGGCTTTTGTTGAAGGAAGCGTAACCGGCGTAGTAGATCGTCTTGCCGTTGGGCAGCGACATACGCAGGATGCGTACTTCCTTCTCGCGGTCAGCCTTATCGAGCTCTTCGTACCAAGCCAGGCTGTCATCATCGGCCAGCTGGAAGGCAAAAGCCTGCGCGTTCTTGGTGGTTGGAATCTGCTTGTCGCGGCGCGCTTCGAGTGGCGCGTACGTCCAGTACTGCTGCTCACCGCCAGACATCGAGTTGCCGATAACCTGATTCACCGCAACCCAGCCGGTGACCTTTTTGGCCGTACCTGCACTGATGCCGTCGGGAAAGAACGAGGTATTCGAGGTGTCGATACCTTCCAGGGTGAAGGCGCCGGCAGCAGCAGCGGCAACACGCACGGCCCGCTCGTTGATGTCCTCCCATCCGGAGGTGATAAGCAGGATGTCACCATTGGCGAAGCCGTTGGCGAGTGCGGTAGCCACACCTGGGTTTGCGTTTGTGATGCTCGCAATCACCTTCGCAGCGGCAAAGCCGGTGGAGAGCGCCAGTGTTGCCCCGTTGGGGAAATAGACAGACATGGGTTTTCCTCTTTGCAGAAATGACAAAACCCGCTCATGGCGGGTCAGGAGTTGCCCAACGGGCGAGTTACGGGGTGGTATCGGAGCGGTAGGTAAACGAGAGCGGCACGGTGTAGCTTGAGTCGCCGGTAATGCCAGGCCCGACGTCTACGGGCGTCATGGGCGTCACTACGAAACCGTTCTTTACTTCTCGCACGTACAGCGGGAATAGCGCGATGATCTCGGCGGCAAGTGGGTTTGTCTTCGCTTTGCCGGTGCCGGCCGGCGCGATGATGCTGACCTGAAATACGCCGGTATAAAGCCGGTGATCACCGCCGAGCGTGTTGCTCGCGGTGTCGCCTGGGATCGTGAATGCCCGCAGGTAGGTTTCACCCGCCGCCGGCGCGTAAGCAGTGTTCTCGAACACGATCTTCAGCTTCTCCGGCCTGGCAGCGTTCCAGGCGATGAGCTTGGCCTCGTAGATCGAGGCGATGATTGCGTGTGACATCAGGCCACCTCGTACACAAGCGCGGGCGATACGCCATGTAGGCTTTGATGTCGACCACAAAGCCCACACTGATGCAGGTACTGCGCAGGAAACGACAGCAGTACCGGGGCGTTTTCGACTTGCATCAGCCTTCCGCCGCACTCGCAAAGGGTGTAACGCATCACCGGGCGAACCGGCACGCCTTCGAACTTCATACCTGGTTGTTCCTGATGGCCTCCAGCACGATCTGCTGGAAGCGAGCCACGGTTACCCGGACCATGCCGCCGGGGGCCTGGGTGGAATGGCCGAACTCCAGCGGGATCGCGTAGGGCAAATTGTTGATGATGTAGGCCATCTGGCCGGCAGTGAAGTCGCTCATTGCCGCGACCAGAGCAGCAGTGGTTTCGGCGCCACTTGGGTCTACCTCGTCGTAGGTGACGCTCTCGACCACGCCCAGCGAGATGTGCCAGTTCGCTCGGAACCGGCCACCGACATAGCCTTCAGGCGCCTTGATGTCCATGCCATCGTTGAGCTTGCGACCCTTCTTGAGCCTGCCGCCCTTCGTGAGGTTGGCCGGGTCGCTGCGCACCGCGCTGTTGTGATCGTCAACGGCCTTGTTGTACTCGGTCGCTACTGCGTTCTGCGCCCAAATCTCCGGGTTACCTACCGGAGACATACGGATCAGACTGCTGCCGACCTCGATGATGATCTCGCGCACACTGGCATCAATGGCTTCCCCCGTCTGAGTAGCGAACTCGGCCAGGCTCAGGGCGAAGCTGCCGGATTGTCCGACGCCTGCCCGGCTCATGACCGCACCTGCAGTTCATACAGGATCGGCGTACCGGCAGGGTTGACCTCTTTCTGCGGCGGCACGATTGACCAGATACGGCCCTGAGCTACCACCTTGTCGAGCAGACCCGGTACCCAGGCCAATCCTTGCGCGGCGATCTTGAGTTTCTTGTCGCCCTGCCTGATGAGGCTGTTATTCTGGAATTCGATGCCGGTGAAGTCGAGCAGGATGCCCTGAGCGATCTGTTCGATAGTAGCCCCCGGCGCCTCGCCGCCCGTCTCCGGGTCGTACTCGCCAGACTCTATCTTGCTGATGGTCACGGGCTGGCCGAACTCTGTGATCATCTCCAGAGCCATCACGGCCATTTCGTCATAAAATGCCATGATCCACCTGCCTAGAATTGAAATTAGAAAGATGCATACCGAACTGTTAGATGCCGCTCACAAGCTTAAGCAGGCCGTGCAAAGCAGCAGTGGCAATGTTAATGCCAAAAAAGTTACAGCCGCCCATGCGCTAGCTAAAGCGCTTTCCGAGCAGCATCCTGTAATCGCCGGCCTCGCCGCTCAAATCATGGACGATTGCTTCCCCAGGGATAGAAATCCCAACGTAAATCTGGAGAAGCTGGATTCTGTTACGCAGGCACTCTGCTTTAAGGACGGAGGTCGCGCCTTGTCTTGGTATACCGGCGAGAAACTTAGTGACGACATAGGGCTTTAGGCTCTAACTGCAAAAAGGCCCCGCTTGGTTAGATAATCAGCAAACTGCGTTGCACTCGGCCGGTCCGGCGCCGCCGGCAGAAGTCGGTTGCTGGTATTGGATATGGTCGCGTACTCCCGAGTTACCGCACCCTCGACGCGCTCCAGCGTCACAGCACCCTTGCGCCTGTCGATTGGGTCGATGTCGTCCTGGTGGATCTCTGCGGCCAGAGCCATCTGCCCGTACTGGATCCGTGCGGGCAGGTAATTGTTCGGCTTGATCTCCTGATCCAGCAGCACTTCCCGGCGAGGCCAGGACAAGGCCTGCTCGCTGCTCATCTTGCGCCCTTTCCAGGTCATGCCATCCATCGCCAGGGCGGCCCGGCGCAGCAGTGCTTCTTGCTCCGGGACGTCTGCGGGGATGACCGTGCCGAATTTCACGGCATACCGGGCGAGGTCTTCAGCGTTTGCGTAGCTTTCGGCGTCAGGCATGCCGGTGCCGTCCTCAATGATGAGTGTCATGCGTCAACTCGCTGGAATGGTTTGAGATTGGCTACCGCGCAACCGGTAGCCAGCATTATCAGGTCTTGGCCAGCTCAGCGACGAGCTTTTCCAAGGATTCTTTCGAGGCGTTGGCCCGATACTGGACCTTGGCTTCATCGAGCTTTGCTTTCAGCGCAGCGATTTCGCCAACTTCATCAGGCAGTGGCGTGATCGAGGCCTTCTTCAGTGCCTCGATCTCTTCGCGCAGTGTGTCGACAGTCAGGTCCAGGCCGTCACGCTCAGTGGTCAGCTCTCCAACTGAAGCGTGGATGGTGCCCAGCACTTCAAACAAGCGCAATGCCAGTGCACCAGCCTCTGGACGGTGGATTTCGCCAGCTTCCAGGCCGTCGACCAGCAGAACCATGGCGTCACTCTCGCCTTGCAGATCGGCAAGCAGCTTGGACAGTTCAACAGATGCGATCGCCTGTGTGCCGACAAAAACAGGCTCTGGCAACGCTACCACCACATCGACGCCAGCATCTTCGTATGCCGTGACGATTTCGGGATAGTCACCCACCACGGTAACTGCCGTTGCATCGCGCTCAATACTGCGGAACAGGCCCGGGACGCGGTAACGCTTGCCAGGCTCAAAGCCGTCAAGCTGGTTTGTATAAACGAGTTCCATCGGAATCTCCGTAGCGGCTATCGCTAGCCGCTTCCTGGGTGGTTATCAGCCGCCTACTGGTGGCGTGGTGGTGAGATTGATCATCACGCCGGCGGTGACCTTGTTGCTGTCCGAGTGCTTGACCCAGTTCGCAGCGGAGCCGACGGCCGCCAGCGTTGGGTTGGTGCCGCCGGTGGTTTCCTTCCAGCTGTAGCCCAGCACATCGATGTTGACGGTGCCCTCGGCGCGGTAGCCGATTGCCAAGTTTTCCTCGTCGTTCACGTCGTACGAGCGGAAGCCTGGAGCCTGGGACTCGGTGATGACCACGGCATTCGGCAGCAGGCCGAAGATCGCATCCACTGGCGCCTTGTCGGTCACGAGGACCGGCTTGCCCAGGGTGCCAGGCAGGCCGCCGTAGATCACGACACCAGCTTCTTCGTAGACCTTGTTCGCGATCGCTTCATCAACGATGTCGAAGTAGGCAGACGAGTGCATGACCCACAGAGCAATGCGACCAAACTTGTCGCCGAATTTGCGCATGCCACGGGTCAGGGTCTTCTTGCCGTCGGTTTCGATGTTGGCAGACACCACCATTGCGGCGTTTGAACCGATGGCAGCCTTGAGAGCGCCGGTGGCGTACTCGATAAAGCCCTCGATGGTCGCATCAGCTACGTCGGCGCCGATGATCTGGGAGAACTCATCTACTGCACGACCGCGACGCTTGAACGCCTCTTCAGTGGTCTGGTACGGGCCGTATTTCCACGGAGCCTTGACGCCTACAGCTTCGCCGGCGCCGATTTTCTTGGCGGTGACCTTGCCGTCGGAGTTGACATCGCGGTGTTCCAGACCGCCGCCGAGCTTGTAGAAAGCACGCTTGCGAAAGTCGCCTTGGATCAGTTCGTTGTCGAGAACAATTGCGCCGTTGGACGAGGCGTTGAACACGTCCAGGTTGTCCTGGATGCGCTCTAGATATGCGGTTTGCGCCTCATCGTTGTAGATGATCAGATCGCTGTTGACAGTCGTTGGCATGGTTTTTCCCCTTACTTGGGCAATGCGAGATATGCGGTTTGGCCGTGCTTGCGCTGGAAGTCGCGCTTCTGCTCGGAGGTCATTTCGGAGCGCTTGGATGCAGCCTGGCCGCCGCCCCCGCCCGGGGCATGTGTCCCTGAAGCCCTTGGCCACAGGTGGGGTGCGCTTTCGCGGAGAGACTCGGCCCATTCGAGCGGAGTCAGAGGGGTCTTGCCGTCTTTGCCGAGGATGGTTTGGCCATTCTCGTCAACAGCGACCGCTTCGCCCTCTTCGCTCAGTGAGAACACGCCTTTGGCGCGCAAGATGATGTCGTCGGTTGCTTCCGGCAATGCGCCGGCTTTCAGTGCTGCACCGCGCACCGAGTCGCCCAGGACTTTGCCCTGGAACTTGGCGGCGAAGGCTTCAGCCTTTTCAGCGCGACCGGCGAGCGTCTTCAACTGCTTGTCATGCTCGCCACGCAGGCGCTCGGTGCGCTTATTGAACACCTCGTCCACCTTGCCCTCGGTAAGCAGCTTGGTTTCTTCGTCCTGGCCCGCCCGACTGAGCAGGCCTTTGACGGCGTCGATGTCGATGCCGTCAAACTGGGTTTCGAACTGGGTCAGCTTTCCGGAGGTTTCCTTCAGCTTGCCCAGCAGTTCCGAGTTCTTGGTCTTCAAACCGGAAACGGATGCTTCAACGGCAGTCGCGATAGCGGCCTTGATTGCCGGGTTTTCCAGGTCGATTTCGTTTTCTTCTGCCACGTTGATGCACCCCTTGGGTATGTTTCGCCCGCTTTGCAGGCATAAAAAAACCCGCCGAAGCGGGTCACTTAATTGTAAGAATGGGTTAGATATATAGCATGTCAAAATTCGTTCCATGCATATCAGTATAAGGGGGATCAAACGCGCTATCGGAGTTCATATAACTAACGACATCAGTTATCAAATTCTTACTATGCATTGCCCCTTCTCTCACCACTGATGACTCTATAAAATCGACATGAGACCTTGTGAAATCTCCATCTATATTGGCCACAGCCCAATCCATCAAATCCACAACATTTATAGCATTGCGCTGTACAGCCCAAACAAAGGACTCTCTATTGCAGACAAAAGCAAATGCGTCTTGCAAAGCAGCGGCTGGCTGCCATCCATCTAAATAAGAATATCCGATTTCAGTCTTTACCCTACAACCATAGTAACTCTTGCTACCCTGAAAATAGAATTCTAAAAAATATTTTTCAAGATGATGAATCAAATTTGACTTGTTAGTTCCTGCTGGCATTTGACTAAGCATATAATTTCTCGTCTACACTTCCATGCGTGAAATGGAAAGCTACAACGAAGCACGCTCGAACGCCAGTGGCTCCACGCTTTTCATCTGCGTAAGCGTCAACGGAGCAAAATTGCGATCAAGCTGCAGCTCGGCGAAGCGCTCGACGGTCAACCCGCCCTCCCTGAACAGCTTGGCCCGGACTGGACCGATTGCCACGTCCTGGAACGCGGCTGGCTGCTGTTGTAGCCAGTGGTAGTAATCAAGGTCGGCACTCACCTGCTGGCCGCCGTCTGCACCCACCGAGGCCCGCGTAGCGCCCTTGGCGAACATCGCGCTGAGCTTGGTCAGCAAGATGAACGTGGTTCGGCAGTTCGGGTGAAACGGCGGCCTTGGACCGGAGTCCACCGGGAACTTGCGCTTATCCATTGAGCGGCATTGCTGACTGGTCTTGCTGTCCAGCGTGGCAACCATCTGGATTTCTTCGACGATATCCGTGTTGGCCTTGGCCACCTCCATCCGCGCCTGGGACGACACATGCTGAATGGCGGTGTGCACGACTGTGCTGGCATTGCGTTTGGTTGTGGCCAGGATGCCGTCTTTGTACCCTGCCGCCTTGGTGCCGCGAATGTTGCGGATGATCTGGAAGTTAGTCTGCCCTTCAAAGAAGCCTTGCCGGATGGTGCCGGTGACGCGCTCTCGCTCGGCGCCGGTCCAGCCCTTGATGAAGGCTTTCAACAGCTTGCCGCCACCGCTACCGCGCACACTGAGCGGATTCGTCAGCACAGCGGTACGGATTGCGGCAGCTGTTGGCGCGACTACATCCAGCGACACGCCAACCGGTGCCGACCTGGCAAGACTGGTCGCCTCGAACTCGGCCTCGTAATTGGCGATGTCCACCAGGTCGAGGTTCAGCTGCAAGCTGTACCGGTCGAAGATACCCAGCAGCAGGCTATCTACTTCCTTCAGCAACGCCTCCAGGCGTTTGACGTTGTACTCAGTCAGATCCGACTGGGTGAGGCGGTCCCGGATAGAACGGTCAATCTCCTTTAGAAAGGGGGCGAACTTGCCCACCTCCCCAGCCTTGAGCTTTTCGAGAAAGACAGCGTGTCGGATGGTTGCGTCAAGTATTGCTTGGTTCGCCGCCATCTACTGTGTCCTCGTCGTCCAGGCCCAGTCCATCGCCCTGCTCTTCTAGCTCGCCGTCGATCTGTTCGTCAGTTCGCTCTGGCGCGATCAGCCCCAGCTTGCGCAGATACGCCCGAAGATCAGCTTTCGCGAAGCCGCCGTTCTGCCACAAGCCAACCAAGGCCGTGATCATCTGCGGATCAGCAGTGAGCTCGACGAACTCTTGATTGACCTGGTAGGCGACCTTCTTGTCGGCAATACCCATGTACATGCAGCACCATATAATGGCTCGCGTGTAGGCCTCGCTGACGTTGGCAACACAGCCAGCCAGGACTGATGTGGAGGCCGACTGATCACCGCGTGACTCGGTTGCGGTCTTGGTGGCAAGTGACGCCACCACCATCCGCGCACCCAGTTCGATCATCATCTGGTTCTTGTCAGCCATGGCCTCCTTGACCAGCGTATTCGGTGCAGGCTGGGCGTAGCCGAAAGCGCCTCCGACCGGCAACATCATCGGGGCTCTGGAACCGACATAGATGCCGTTCTTCTCCATCCAGTCGCGCCAGGACTCGTCGAGCCCACTGATCCACGGCTGAGCCTGCCCGCACCAGAACACACTGTCTTCATAGTCGGCGCTGTTCCGGAAGTGGCCCAGGTTGATCATGGCGATGTCGTAGAGCGGCGACTCATCAATGCTTGGGTCGTTGTTCTGCGCGCCGACGAATGTGAACGGAATCTCTTTGAGGCGCCCCGTAACGCCTTCCGGCTTGAATTCTTCGATGACAGTCAGCGGCCCACCACCTTTCGGCCCGGACCGGCGCCAGACGCGGCAAACAAAACCGTCGTCCTCCAGCGCCAGCTCCCGGTACTGCTCAGCCGTCTTGTAGCCGAAGCCATCAGGAATCTCCGGCGACTCGCGCAGCACCACCAGGGTCAGCACGCTATGGCCGTTTACCATGCCGGTGCGCCAGTTGATGATGTCTTCAGCGCAGTAGGACAAGATCACCGAATGCCCGCCGATACCATCGTCTTGGTGGTAGTCGACGTAAAGCCCGTGGCGCCCAGCTTCAAGAACCTTCTCCAGCGTTCCTTGGGAGTGCTGGTAAATGCTCACGCCGGAGCCGTTGGCGTTGTCCTGTAGGTATTCCAGCTTCTTCGGCACCGTCAGCGTCGGGTCTTTGTGAAAGGCCAGGCCAAGCAAACCGTTTCGGGTGTGCCCAGTGGCGTTCTTGAACACCGCGCGCTCGCGGTATGCCCGGTTGCGGTCTTCGTTCTCCGGCGACTTGTCGTGCGCGTTGATGTACGGCAGCCGATCCACAACCCGGTGCTGGCCCGCGCAGACGTCGCGAACGGTCGCCCAGCGGTCCAGCACTGCTGTGTATTCCGCACGCTTGAAGGAGACGTCGTTGCTCATCGGGCGTATCCCATTTTGATAGCGGTGACCGGTTTGATGATCGGGTACTCGCGGTGGATGAAGTAGCCGCCGGCGTCGTTCGCGTGATCGATGCCGGCGGTTTTGTCTGGCTCCCCGTTTGCGCCCCACACCTGCTGTTCTAGGCCATCGGCATAGGTCGGACAGGTGAGCGGGTTGACCAGGTAGCGGCGCTCGCCCTGCGCATTGCAGAAAACGGCATTCATTGCGTTGATTCGGTCCTTCACCGGCGGGTTTGCCGCTGGAGCGATGACCGCGAACCCGGCCTGCTTGAGCATCGCCAGGTCCGTGATGCTTGCGTTCACCGACTTGCGCGAATCACCCGAGGCGTCCGGGTAGATCCTGATTTCGCAGGTCTTCTTGAAGTCGTTGCCGTCGTGCTGCCAGTACCGCTCTTTGATACGACGGATCATGTCGGGCGTGTCGTAGCCGTCGATCAGTTCATCCACCGCCCTGGGCAGCCCTTGGTCACGCTTAACGTGGGTAATCGCCGCCATCTTGCCGACGTTGAAGTCCATCCCGATAAACAGGGGCTCTCCGGGCTGCACGGTATCGAAGCACTGGTTCAGCTTTCGGTCATAGGCCGTGTAGATGGTGCCGGACGTCAGGTTGACGAACTGGCCCTTCAGGTACGCCAGGATCAACTGAGGCGGATACGACTCCATCAGCGATTCGATGTAGTCGTCCGGCAGGTTCAGCTCGTTGTCGAATGTGCTCGCCTGGACCAGGCCGTACATCTCTTTGAGTGACGGCTTGTCGCGCAACTGCTTCACGAACTGCTGGAAGACGAACTTGAAGCCTTCCGGCGTCGTGGTGACGTCTACCCCGTTCTTCAGCCCGGGTAGGTTGTAGCGCATCCGGGCGATGATCTTGCGCCAGGCTTGCTGCGCCTTGATGGCGGTCAGCACGTCCAGCTCATCCACCAGGGCGTGGCCTATCTTGAAGCCCACGATGGTCTGGGGCTTCTCCATCGACCGGCATATCACAGTGCCGCGGTACTGCCGGCCGCTGTAGATGTGAACCTCATGGTTCGCCTGGTTGATCTTTGTCTTCAGCCCCCAGTCGTAGGCCACCTCATCCATGGTCGGATAGAAGATGTCCCGGATCTGCGGGTAGGTCGGCGCGAAGTACCCAGCGTTGACGCCGGGCCATTCCATGAAGTGCTTGCTCAGTGCCGAGCATCCCACCCAGGTCTTGCCCGAGCCGAACCCGGCAACGAACGCACGGAACTTGTGGGGCAGCGTGAGGAACTGCGCCTGCGGAACGTTAAGGCTCGGCATTCGGCTTCCTCGCATCCACTACGTCGACCTGAATGCGCGTCGGGATTGCCGGCTCATCGCCGGCTTCTTCCTTCCGGGCCCGGTTGACGTAGATGTCACCGGTTTCCTTCGCAGCCTGCTCGAGGATCTGCATGGCCAGGCCGATGTTCTTCATCGTCTCAGCCTTCTCCACGAAACGATTCATGGCGCGGAGGCGGAAGGCGCGGTTGGCAATCGGGATATCTACTGTCTCTTCCCTGAAGCGCTTGCGGCACTCTTCAAAAAACGTCTTCCACTTCTGTCCGAGGTCACGACCGGAATACTTGGTTGGGTCGTATCGCTCACACAGTTGGCGGGACACTTCGATGCCGTATTGCTCCTTGACGGCCTGGCAAACCTGACTGGGAGTATCGAAGCAGGCCAAGGCTTGGACAATAAAGGCCTTCACCTCATCTTTCAGGGCTGCCATAGATTCTTTTTCCGTCAAGGGCTGTCAAGGATTAAGCCAGCTTGAGCAGACAGGTTCCGCAGGCCCTCGCAATGTTCAATTTCCCCACCTCAGCAGGACTGTTTGCAGCATCCACCAACGCTTGCACGTCAGGGCTTGCACCGTAGCGGCGGACGACACCGATGAACTCTTCGACGTCGTGGCCACGCATCTCAAGCTTGGGCGCCCCCTCCTTGTTGAAGGCAGGCTGGCCGTACTTATCGTTGGCGTGTGCGATGTGATAAAGCTCGTGCTCAACCAGTCCGCAGAAGTCGGTGTCGCTGCACTGGGCGCAGTAGTCAGCAGCCAAGGTGATAATGAAGGCCGGCACATCACCGAACCAATCATGCATCTGTTGCTCCATTCGGGCCTTCTGCCAACCACCGGCGCGGAACGCTACCTGCTCGGCCTGGCCCAGGACCGTACGACCCTGCTTGGCGAAGCTCGACGACGCCCACATGACCCGGATGTCTGCATCCAGTAGATGGGCGTGGTCTTCGTTGTGAATAGTGCCGGTGTCAGCGAGGATCTCGGCTTGGAGCCATTCCCACACATCGGGTGCAGGGGTCAGCCGGATGCCGAAGTCGGAGAGGCCGGACAGCTCAAGCAGTGATGCCGGAGGGTATGGCCTATCCATGAATCACCTTAACCTTGAAATAGTAACGTGTTACCGGTATTGGTTAAGATCAATCCAGCAGCAACAAGGACCTCACCATGCCAAGCCGGTATACCGTCGTATATGTCCCGCACTCAGAACTGAGTGCGCTTAAATTTGGCCAAGCACCACCAAGCAAGGCAATCGACCAATTTTGTTATCGGATTGAAGATTCTTGGGCTGACGGCGACTACATCGGAGCACCTTATTCAGTTGAGGAGGAAGCTTTGGCTGCCTGCGAAAAATTGAACAAGGAGGAATGAATGCTGAATTTTGAAGGCTGGCACAGGAAGCTCCTGACAAAACAGAAAGCGCTCTCAGCAGACTCACGCGGAAAAGAGATTCTAGTAGGGCTCACTCGGGAGGACTCTGAGCTCTACATTGAACTCGTAGCAAGCGATGATCCCAACGATAGCGACAAGTTCATCGAGCTGGACAAGAAGCATATGGCGGCGAGGAACGGTTTCGACTTCGACGAGGACATCCTGTAGAGCATCCTGTCTCGGATAGCCGCACTCACCTGCGGCACACCTACCCTTCCGCGCTATCTAGCAACACATCAATTAGCTTCTGCTCGCCCAAACGCATCGCACCGAGGCATTGCAGGTCGTCGCATTTGGGGCCGAGGCCGAACACGGTCACCTCTCCCTTCGCACCGATCAGGGTCAAGACGCCTACCGTGCACTCGGGATGCTCACCGGCGTCCAGGTCATCGGCGATCTTGCGCAGGGTCTTGGCGGCGTCGCGCCAGTCTTCCCGCTTGAACTCAAGAACCTTGACAGTCATTTCATCACCATTTGCTGTGTCTGTGCATGGGCGTGACCGTGGAGCAGCTGACGATCAGGCCCTGGGGCAGCCCGGCAGTCTTGGCGGCATCCACGGCGTCCGCAATGGCCTTGTCGAGGGCACTTACCGCGGCGTTGATGTCTTGGCTCAATGGGAGAGCGTGACGCAGGCGGGTGACGTTACTCATAAAAATCACCCTGCCATAAAAAAGCCCCGGCGGTTGCCGAGGCCAATTAGAGAGTTATTTCGTCTGCTACGCGCTTGTATGACGCTTGGTTCGCACCACCCTCATAGGCAGCGTCGCTGCAAAGGCAAAAGCCTCTTCACGTGTGCGGAACGAGCCGAATCGGTCAGCATTCGTACACACCCTCCAAGGGCCGTGGTTTACGCTTAGGACGTCGTAACCATTGATATTCATCTTGGTCAGGATAGGAACACTCATAATCACCTCCTTTTCTAGAGATAATCTGGGGCTGTCCTAAACACCATACACCCGCTTTTTTGGTCTGTGACTACCGCGTGTCGCGCCACGATTTGGCGCATTCGAAAACGTGGCGCGGATTACGGTGCGAGCCGCAACTGCTGATCGAATAGCTCGCGAATCTCTCCAATACGCCGCATCACAACCGGCTCACCCTTCAAATGGATAAGGTGGGTCAGCTGGTGGGCAATCCCCTCATCCGAAAGCACCTGGCTTGTCGGTAGCTCCTTGAACCAGCACACGAACACAGCGAAGTGCAGAGCCCCAGGCAGTTCTTTCAGGAAGCGCTTGTCAGTCATCTGGACGTATCGGGCGTGCTCTTCGCGGAGGTCTTGGTAGCTGGCTGAGTACGTATGGTTACCCAGGAAGTAATCCATCCGCGCTGCCCTCGATAGATTGGCGCCGGCAGTACCGGGCGCCTTTGGTTTAATCGGTCAGCCGTTGCGGGTCGGCAGCTTGAAGTCTGCGAACCGGTCCGCAAGGTCGCTGATCTTCTTCACTCCGATGAATCCAATACCGCCCCCGAGGGCAGCGGCAAGGTTCTGAGGTAGCCCGAAGTACTCGAGGAGTGGAAACGCTCCGGCCGTGAACAGCGTGCACAGCAGCGCTTCAAGAGCCGCCTGTCTTCGTGTCCCGCCGCCGTAGATGATTCGCAAAGCAGATATAGCGAATGACAGTGCTGCGGCATACAGCAGCGGCGCATGCTGGCTCAGCCACGCAAGTACAAGCGCCCAGGTATCTGGTTTGTCTGGCATGTTGGACATCTCAGTTCCTCCCCGTCAGGGAGTTAGGAATACGGCAGGTTGTGACCTGCGGAATTGAATCGGCTCACACAGCACTCCCAGCTCGGAGCAATGGGTGTGGTGGAGCCGAAAACTAAAAGGCCCCTGCATGTGCAGGGGCCATAAGGCACGCGGCATGATCGCCGCTTTTGCCTTGAGCCAAAGTTTATTTTCCTCGGCCACACGATGGCGAGCGTTAGAAAGTCCAGCTCCATACTGGGAACGAAGGAAGTGGGCCCGTACTGTGATCTGGATAGAACACACCACGTTTCGGCGCAGCAGCCGGCGTATAACCGAAGCGCCCCCACAATGGAACGTCATCTACAGTCACGATGTTGCCGTCATCCTGAAGTTGCAGATAAATACGATCTGCCGCTCCTTTCTGCTTTTCGGGATGGCCTTCAAGGCCGTTCAGTGCGATCCATGTACGGCTATTCACGCGATCAACCAAGACTGCTGCGGCTTGCATGTAGAAGCAGGTGACCAAATCTGTGTTCGGGCGGTTGTCCACATAAGTATAAGGAACGGTGCTATCTGCTACCCAGATTGGGACGCCGTTATCGTAGAGCCGCAGGTTCCCATCAGCCTCCAGAATAAGCTTGTACTGCTTGCTTGGGGACTCCAGGTACTGCCCTACGAGCATGAAGTTGCGTGGAGGCAGCACCGAGCTGCCGTTTTGGGTAAAAGGGACGATTCGAAAACCACTACTAGACATATAATTCACCTTTGTGTTGAACATTTTGTGCGGAGGATTCCGCATTCTTGTCGCTCAAAGGCGATTGCTCGAGGCTCGTGGCCTTCACATGATTCAACGTTCCGCATCGGGAACATTTGATCTGGAGCTCTATAAACCCACCCGTACGGGCGAGAAGTCTTTTGCAGTTACCACACCTGAAATCTTTCAACATCTGCAAATTCCTTTTGCTGAATTACCCGTCCATTGGGCAATAAAAAGCCCGGCGCTTGACCGGGCTCTGTAATGTAACTTGCTCTCGCTGAATTCTACTTCGCGCCGCCGTTGTCGCGATCAGTCTGAGCATCTTGGTCAGATCCAGGGTTGCCAGGTGGAGGATTCCAATCCTCTGGCTTCTCACCGCCACCCTGCTTGGGCTCCGACTCAGCTTGCTCAAGACCAGAGTCATGACCCTCGCCCGTCTCGGGCATATCCTCTTTTGGTCCAGGATATGGCGCTGCAGGACCGTTATTGTCATCCACCATAAATCACCTCCTGTCTGTAGCGCGGGGTTGCGCATATAACTGGGAGGGACTGACTAGACAGAAAGTGCTTCTGCCTCGACGAGCGGACGAAAAAAAGCCCCGTGCAGTGACGAGGCTTTCTAGTGTCAATCCCTAACGCGCAAGATCGACAGGATGGGTAAATACTCTCTCACTTTCTCACTCAACGCAATGGCTATTTACTATGCCGCGCAACTTTCTATCAATCCCTCGGCATCGAGCAGCTCTTGAGCGGAAGTCAGCGCCTCATTCACCTGGTCATCCAGTGTCTTGCGTATCGACGAACGCCACCGATATCGGGTCGACTCTGGCTTTCCGTCATTGTCCCAATTGGTGATGTCGTACCATGCCGCTGGCAGCACCGCGGCGGAGCGTTTACCCTCGGCGCCTGCTACCTGAGGAATAGCCCAGGTCAGCACGGCGCATTCCCGAAAGCGCTTCGGCGCTGGAGTCTTTACCGAATTAAGCAGCTCCAGAATGGCGCCGTGCTTACGCTCTTCGTGAGTGGAGTACTTCGCTACCAGGGCGCGCCAGTGTGCAGGGGTGAGCGCTTTGTGCAGTCGGCCGAATACCCAGCAATCTTGAAGAAACGCCGCGTCCTTGCCGACGATCTCTCCCTTCTGCTTGGCGCACTGCACCTTGGGTTCAAAGTCGCAGCCGCCGGCGGAACTGATGGTTTCGGCCGCAAGGGCTCGAACTACTGCTGAAACAACGTTGCGATAGGTCATGCGGCTTCCCCTTTTTTCAGCTCTCTGGTCTTTGCCCGGTATTCGGCGGTCATCGCCTTCAGCTCTTCCACGGTGTATTTCTTGGCCTCATGAGGGCCTTCAAGCCATGCCACCTTTTCCTCGCCAATTCTCTGTAGGAGCGAGATTCGGTAATTGATGAGGTTTCCCGAGAGGTGGTTATTGCACGGGGCGCACTGCTTCCAGGCGTTGAGCGGTTCAAACCTCAGCTCTGGGTTCGCTCCTACAGTGCGGTAATGGCCCGCGTGATACTGGCCTTCGTGGTGGCGGCCGCAACTCACGCATGGCAGTGCCGCATCACGGGCGCGAACCCAGGCGTTGAATGCGTGCTGGGTATCTTTGAGGTGGCCCGCCCTACTCTTCAGCTTCTCCTTGCGTACCTTGATCTCGCGGCGCTCGACCTGCGCCAGTGCCTTACGTTTCCTCTGCTGCCTATCGCGGGCAATAGCTACAGCGCAGTCAGGAGAGCACCAGGTTTGAAAGCTCTCGCGCGGGATAAAAGATGCCTTACAAGAAGAGACACTGCACTTCTTCGGGCGACTCGGTTTTGGTTGCTTGGTGATCATGCAGCCTCCTTGCTGAGCAGATCGGTGAAAACCACACCTTGGCCTGTGAAATAGGTGGCGATGCGGTCGGTGTAATTGATGCCCTGGGCGCGATTAAACAGGCTGGTAACCGGGAAGCCATCAGGGCCGAACAAATGACACTCCCCCATCATGGCCAGCTTCGTTTCATATGCCAGGTGACGCATGACTCGGTACCAATCGGCTTGGAACCCAGCGTCCTCGTTCAGCAGGATCTGCACGCCAAAGTGCAGCTTGCAGTAACGGCGGGCGTCGGCCGCATCGCCGATCTGGGTCATCTCTGCGATGCGCTTGTACATCGCAAACCACAAGGCGTTCTGGTCCAGGGTGCGATCCTTGCCAGGGCGCAGGGTGACCACCACAAACTTCTTGTCGCGATACATGGCAGTCAGGCTGGTGATGGCCTCGGAGAGCTTGGCCTGGCAGTTGACGCTGATCTTGTCGGTCACTGCCCCGCCCTCTTCGCTTCCAGCTCTCGGGCCTGCTTGATCAGCAGCGCTCGACGATCAGCCAATCCATTCGCTGCATCAATCCGCATTTCGGTTTTCCGCTCGGCACTGGCCTTACGCATCTCCAGCATGGAGTTCTTCACCAGTTCGAGCTTCTGGCGAAGCGCGGGCGCTGGCCGCGTAACGGTGCCGGTTAGCAAACCCGCGATAGCCCGACCATCCTCGTTGATTGGCTCGACACACAGGTCCTCCAGGTACTTCTGAGCGTGTTCGCGCGGGATTCGCTTCAACTCCATCGCCTTGGTCACAGCCTGGATACGGCGATTGGCATCGAAACCCACGGACACGTGCCAGTTGACCGGTTTCGCATCCTCGCGGGCCTGGCCCACGAACCGCTGGTAGGCGTCGATGAACGCCATGCGCGCACCGATTTTGTCGCCGCCATCCAAGATGGGTTTCGCGGCTGCCAGGGCCAGCTGGATCTCATCGGTCAGCACCACGGTTTCGAATTCGTCGTTGGTGGTCATGGCGATAGCCCAAGCCTCGTCCTTTCCAGGGCGGCCGTCTGAGGACTGGACGCGTTGCAGGATGTCAGCCATTGCCAGCTTGCCCTTCACCTCGAAGCGGCAGGCCTTCAACGCGGCTTTGACGATGGGCACCGGATACGCGCAGAGGTCTTCAGCCATCATCGCGGCAGTGCCTGGATTCATTTCCTGCCCCATGGCCTCGGCTGTGGCGCAGATGGCGGCGGCCAGCCCGGCAACCTGCTGGTCGTTCATTTCAGAGGTATTCATTGCGGTCACCTGCTTGGCGTTTGGCCAGAACCATCTGGGCGGCTTGCTCCGCTGCGGAGTGGTTTGCCTCAGTCCGTTCCATCTGGCGGGCGGTTGTGCCGTTAACACGTTGTCCGGTTACCCACTGGGTGTGGTAGCTCTCGGCGTTGGCCAGTAGCTCGTTGAGGCTGTGGCACTTGCGAAGAACAGCTGCATCGCTGGTTTTCAGGAAGTGGGCCGCAACGTGATGGGCGACATCGGCACCGAGGCGGTCGACAAGTTGACCGAGCTGGCCGCCGACCTTGGCATTCCACACCGGCCAGGCGCTGTAGCGCTTGCGGTAGGCCATGGCGTAGTTAGCCCAGACTTTGAAGGTCTTGCAGGCCCGATCTTTGGGGCCGGGCATATCGGCGGGGATCTCGACCCGTGGGGTATCGGTACGATCAACCACCAGAACCAAGCCGCGGGACTGAGCCGGCGTGCCGGTGGCGTCCTGCAAGTCCTGACTGGTGTCCTGATTGGTACCCTGATGATTGGTATCCTGATTTGTCGGAGATTTTTCCGACCCTTGCCCGGATTTTTTTCCGACCTTGCTCGGAGATTTATCCGAGGTAGATCGGATTTTTTTCCGACCCTTATTGTTTGGCGGGGTCGGATATTTTTCCGACCCATCCAGCTTCTGGTTCCACTCGACGGCCTTCTCGGTTAGGCGAAAAAGCGTGATGTTCGAAGTGCTGGAAAGCTCAATCAAACCGGCCTCTTCCAGGGCCTTCAGCATGCGGTAAGCGGTGTCCGGTTTATCGGTGAGCAAAGGTAGCTCCTCGATGATCTTGGCTTTGCTCAGCGCGAAGAAGATCCCGTCATCGGTCTTGATTGGCTTGGTCCAGCTCGGGCAGCCGTAGACGAAGGCGAACAGCAGCGCCTGCTGAGAATTCAGCCCCCACTCCAGCGCCTTCACCTGGTTAATCGTGACGGTGTATTGCATGTCAGGCCTTCCCGACCTTAGCGGCCAATTCAAGGAAGCGATCCACGTACCAATGAGGTTGCGTCTCGCGGGGGCATTGAGGGCTGGTGAGGTTCTTGCCGTAGGCCAGGCCCTTCTCGGTCACGGACCAGAAGTCCACAGTTTCCTGCTTGGAGTTTTTGCGCTGGAGGACCTTGAGGAAGCCGCGGGCCTCCAAAGCAAGGTTGAAGGCGCGAGCTGTGCTAGCGATGGCGTGATCTTTGATCAGGGCGGTGATTGCCTTGGTAGGCATCGAAGAACCGCCAGCGGCATCAGGCGCGGCGTCCACGGCGTAGCCCGGTAGGAACTTTGCATCCAGCCCATTGTTGGCGGCGATCTTGATCAGCATCATCATCTTGCTGGAGTTCGCAGGCTTCAGCAGGCGGTCGAAGCATTCCAGGATTGCCAGCTCGCCGACGATCTTGGAGTTGTTCGGGCCCTGGGCGGAAAAGGTGCCGGTCTTGCGAATGCTCGGCAGCACCTGCCCCACCACCCACTCCTCGAACCTCTCGGCGGCCGGGAGCTTGGACTTCATTACCAGCCGGTACAGATCGCGCTCAGGAATGATGGTCATGAAACCACCACCCTGTTTCGGGGTAGTGGTCGCGGCCTTGCAGTGACGAGCCACGGCGTTCTCAGGCTTGGAGTAGCCGAGGGCGTCAGCGACATCGCGGGCAACAAACCACGGATCTCCGAGCTTGTCGGTGATGACCCTGATTGCGGAGCCGTCGAAGTCGAACGGGATTACTGATGAATTACGCGCCACGTTTTCAGATTGCGAAAAACGTGGCGCGAGATTAGTAGTGCTATTGATATGTGGCTGGGTTTGCATATAATCGGCCTCACAACGTGTTATCGAATTAGCCGACCTCGACCGTCGGCTTTTTTGTGCCTGTAATTCAGGCGATGGATTTCAAATTCGGCCGGGCGTCCCTCATCAACTGTTCAGCCTTGCGCCCCAGCTCCCCCGCCTTCGCTTCAACCTGGCGGCACTGCTTGGCGAATGCTGGCAAGTGCGGCAAATCCAGTTCGCACATCACCTGGTCGTCAAACACTTCGCTACCGGTGTCGATCACATCGCCCAACGCACGGATCAGCGCACCAAAGCTCTTGTTGGCGCATTGGTCGCTGGTCATCTGGCGGGCACCGGTCAAGCCGTGTCGGCTCGCCAGCTCGTTCAGGCAGTGGTCGCGGAGTTCAGGCTCAAGGGCGTTGACCCAAGACTCTTCAAGCCAGGACGGCATTTCCTGATCGCCGTTAAGCCAGCGCTGAACACGCTTGAGCCAGCGGCCGGTTGCCTTCACAAATTCATTTACGTCGGCGGTCAGTTCCGCAGAGTTGAAGTCAGGAACGTCTTTCTTCTTGGCGCGCTCCGGGATCGAGAGGTGCAGTTCGCGGCTCAGCGCCTGGGCGAAGTCGTCCTGGCTCAGGCTGGTGCGTGCGATCTGGTTTGCAGCGTGGGCGACCAGCACCTGATCACGGGTTTGTACGGTGTGTCTGGAACTGGACGTTTGCATGTGGACTGCTCTCTTCTAATCTGGCTTCAATGAAACGGCGGACAGGGATGTCGCTTAGCTGGCGTGCTTCCACTGGATTTCTGGTAAGCATTCCTGGCGCGTCACCTTCCCGCCCGTGGCGTGTTCAATATCGATGGCGCGCTCGGCAGTAATCGACCGGTCACCAGAGATGAGTCGAGACAGGTAGCTCGCTGGGATACCAAGGCTTAAAGCGAGGCGTTTTCTTCCGCCGCGCGGAAGCTGCTTTGCGTACGTGGGGAAGTCCATATGGATTTACCTTCTGGTTCATTTATGCATGAATTTACCATATATGTTTACCAAGTAAAGGTAATTTCCCTTAAGGGAAATAAAGGTTTTAATTGAGGGATGGAAATCAAAGACATACGCAGAGCCCGAGTACGCCAGATCATTGATCGCGACTTCGGGGGCAAAGACGCTGACTTCGCCGCCAAGGTCGACAAGCAGCCGTCATACATTTCACGGCTGTTTACGGACAAGGCCGAACACCTGAGGAATATCGGGGAGAAGATGGCGCGCGACTTCGAGCAGAAGTGCGGGCTTGAGCCAGGGTCTCTGGATCAGCCTTTGAGCGAAGCTGAATTATCTTCAGGTACCGTTTCAGATGCGGCGCAGCCGAGGATCCAGGTAGATGTGCCCCTAAAGCAGATCAGCGTCTGGGACGATCAGACACCAGTCAACGATGACGAGGTCTGCGTTCCATTTTTGAGGGAGGTAGAACTGGCTGCCGGCTCCGGACGATTCTCTATCGAAGAGCAGGACGCAGAGTTTTTGCGATTCGGCAAAAAAAACCTGCGCGAAAACGGTGTCCAGTTCAGCAATGCTAAGTGCGTAACCGTTCGCGGCAACAGCATGATCCCAGTTCTCCGGGACGGCGCAACCGTTGGAGTCAATACCGGAAAAACCGGGCTTGGCGACATTGCTGATGGCGATCTTTACGCCATCAACCACAATGGCCAGCTGCGAGTTAAGCAGCTGTACCGTTTGCCGTCAGGGATTCGACTGCGAAGCTTCAATCGTGAAGAGCACCCCGATGAGGATTACACCTTCCAGCAGATGCAGGATGAGCAGATCGGCATCCTGGGGCACGTCTTCTGGTGGGGCATGTACGCCAGGTAACTCAAGGAGTTCCTATGTCTCTCACCAAACCCAACCAGCAGCTGCGCCGCGATCTCAAGGCTATAGCCTTCAACCTTGAGCAGTCCTGTATCGACCTAATCAAGCTCGCCGAAAAGCTCAGTGATGACGACGCTATAGCCCTGATGGGGTTGGTGGGTACGCTTTATGAGGAAGCTGACAGGCTGGTGGGGTATGCGGATGAGGTGAAGGCGGGGCAGGTAAATCGGAGCAAGCCCGAATAGACACCTGGTCGGGCGCGACAACCTAAATCGAACCACCGCGAGCTGAGCAGGGCTCGTTTGCGCAAGGGAATGTAGTGATGAATGCCTTACGGATAGCCGCGCTCATAGCTGCGCCGCTTCTTTTCGCCGGCTGCTATAGCATGCCAAAAGAAAAAACTGAGTACGAAAAAAAGATCGACGCAGTACCAATGCCCGTTACAGAGGCTGATCGCCTAGAGCAATGTCGCAACTTCAAACGAGTCGCTGAAGATCAAAAGATTGACGACTTTTTGCGAGTCGGAGGGGAACCTAATCTCAGCCCCTCGGAATATGGATTTACAGAGAGCTTAGCGCTTTTACGTCGCCTCAGAGCCATGAAGTGCCCTGGGTATGGCTGGTTTTCCTGATGCTGCTGCCTTAGGTGAACCAATGACTGCATGGCGAGAGCAAAGTTTCTGGAGCAAGTTTTGGGTTTGGGCCTGGCTGGTATTGCTCATGGTGCCTCCTTTCACTTCCGACGCTGGTTGGCCGGGCGAGGGCTCACCCAATGGCAAGCGAGTGTTCAGCCCTGGCTTTGTTGTGCTCTGTGTGTTCGTGGCAGTGGTTGAGCTAATCGTGCTGAACTGCTTCTATGGCCCGGGCGGATGAGGTGAAGGCGGGAAGGATTGTTCGGGGTAAGGTTGGAGCCGTCGGGTAGCTGTAGAAAATGGCCACGGATGATCAGTGATAAATACACATTGGAGTAGTGTTTTTGATCCAGCAAAGCCTTGTCAGAATAAATGTTGAGGAGGTTTATCCTCAGAAAACGGACACTGCGCACGCGGGTGGGTTTTGTCGGTGTGACGACGGTATGGATTACGCCTATAAGATCAGTCACCCTGACCACAGGTACGTGCCCGCCGCAGAATGGCTATGCACCAGTGTCGCTCAAGCTTGCAGAGTAGCTACCCCGCCATTTGAAATAATTTTGTCTGAGAGTGGGGAGCCTTGGTTTGGGTCTCGCATTGAGGGCGGCAAGCTCGACGAGGACGATTGTATTTTGGCGCTCCAGGCTGGCGAGATGAGCGGCAAGATTTCTAATCTGAAAGAGCGGCTCTCTTCCATTTATGCGCTCGATCTGTTTTTGAACAACGTCGACCGCCACGGGAAAAACTATCTGTTCCGTACAAGTCTCGACAGGGTCGTTTTGCTCGCATTCGATTTCAGTCTGGCTTGGCTCGCTCATGGGCCTCAGCTGCGCGGCTTCCCTTCAGCCGACTCAAATACGATGATGGCCCATCGTTTTTTGGAAAGAGAGTACGGTTTTGACGCACCGACAGCTCTCAGGATGATAGATTCTATTGCTGGGCTGCCTGCGGGCTGGATAGTACCGTGTGCAGAGGCTATACCTGAGCAATGGAAGCTAGGGAATGAAATTGATTTGGCTGTTGAGTGGTGGGAGAGCCAAGAAAGACTGGATCGCTGCGAACAACTTAGAGGAGTGTTAAAATGAACATTGTTAGGTACAGCTTGATTCAGTTCACTCCCGACAGAAAACGCAACGAGACCGTCAATATTGGTCTTCTGGTATTTCTACAAGAAGAGATATCTATTCACATGTGTGAGTCGATTAGAAAGATTCGCGCTGTCGATGGCATCACCACCGCCAATGAACTAAAAATAGCCGAAGCGCGCATCAGGAAAATCTTTAGCTCTATTGACTCTTGCTCTGATAGTTTTCAGCGTGAATTCGATTTTCTTCGTAGTATGTTGCCTAGCTCATACCAGCTTACTTCGCTGGGCTATTTCAAATGTGAATCAACCGAGCAAGCCAATCTCAAGATAGCGAAGCTGATGGAGGACTTGGTAATACCGCCGAAGCCGCGAGCTACGCGAGCATCTGGCACGAGGATCATCACAAATCTTCGCAAGCTGTTTCAGCAACATAATCTTTTCAGTACTAGTGTGGAAGATATTCTGAACCATCGAGTGGTTGAGAAATTTCCTATTTCTGAGCGCGCAAATCTTCATGCGGATTTCGCAATGAAGAACGGCGTGTATCACATCACGGAAACAATTGATCTTGCAGCAAGAGATTCATCAATGAAGTTTAAGGAGGCAGGGTTAAAATCCTTCATTCTTGCTAAAGCGAAGCTTGAGCTAGGAAATGAAACCAGATGTTATGCGGTTTACTCAGCGAACTCCTCCGATGAGAAGGACAAGTCAGAAGCTATTGACCTTCTTAACGAGGGATCAGATTTTATCTACAACCTCAACAGCGCCAGAGATAAAATCGCATACATCCAACAGATGGAAGACGCTGCCGGTGTCGCTCGGTTGCACTGAGTAGAGGCAGCCAACCACAGAGCCCGGCCCAGCGCCGGGCTTCTTGCTTCTCCCATCTTTATTCACGCATCTACTATTTGCTCGATTCCGCTGGCTCTTGGAAACGCAGCACGAATCCGTTTAGGGCCTTCTTGCCCGCTAGGTCATCCATCTGAGCATTGGCCTCAGCCCGCGTGGAGAATGGCCCTACAAAAACACGACTTTTTCCATCTCGCCTTGTTGTGTAGGGTTTCCAGCCGGAGCCCGCAAGATCTCTACTGATCGCCTCCGCCTTATCCTCGCTGCTGACAGACGCTAATTGAACGGACCACCTGACTCCTGGAATTTCTACCACAGGCTGCGACGCCTTGACTTCAGTTTTTGCTTCCGCCCCGGCCTTTGCATAGCCGCATACGCTCCCTGCGAACCGGTCCGTCATATCTGGGTCGATTGTCACGTCAAATCCACCAGGTCTTTTCATGGCAAGAAATTGAGAGAATCCGGAATAAGCTCCGAACATATTTTTCCCGTTCACCTCGCCACATACAGCTACGTCTGAAACTTGCCGCTCATTCCTAAATTTTGCAGAGTCAGGATCTTTTAGGTGGCTAGCGACTGACGTTCGAGCTCGGTCTATATCTCCGCCGCATCCGGTTGCCGCTAGCGCTAGGGCTGTAATTGCTAATCCGCGCATTCCCTTCTCCTTGGTCCAATCGTCCCAGTGTACCAGTTGCCCTAATGTCATTCAGGAGCCCGACGCCGGCTCACAGCCGGTTTCTGCTCCAATGGAAGAATTTTCACTTGCCAATGTGCGACGACCGAAATACTGTTTATTTATACAGTATTCGCAAGGAGCGAAGCATGAACCCATCACCTTACTCCACTGCCAAGCCGAGAAACTCATATGAACTTGTCGGTCACCGACTCCAGCGGATCATCGCCTCACCGAATGTGCAGGAGATCCAAGCAGTTGAAGTGTTCAGATTGGACGACGAAAGCCCGGAGGCTTGGCGACAGGTGATCCAAGACATTGGCGACACTGCAGGTATCCGCGTCGACCATTTGGAATCCGGGGCCGTTAGGATCGAGTGGAGAAAATACAGCGACATGTAAATGAGCCCGCTCTTGAGCGGGCTTTTTTACGCCCTTAGAAAACCAATACGCATCATAGATTTACCTTGCACCCAAGAGTTATTTACCAATTTATTTACCAATATGCATTGACAGGCAATTTCCAAATGGTAAATTTACCTCAAGCAAGCAACGAACACCGCCGGCCAGCAGCGAAAGCTGCGCCGTTCTTTAGCGATACCCATTGCCGGATCACCACCGGCCCAAATTCAAAGGCAGCGATGAACCGGCCTCAACGGTTCAGAGGGTTGGCAACTGACCCGGGCGTGCAGCGTAAAGCGCCAAGAACAGTTATCCAGCGGGAGAACAAGCCGAAAGGCCCGCGGCTGGAGTGACATTTGATTCAAGCCGGTGACCGACGCCAGGTGTTATGCGGGTCACGGCGGAAAGCATCACTGAGCAGCCTTCTTGCGAGGGCTGCTTGGGATGACAACCGAGCCCTGGAGGGAAATGCAATGTTCAACTTCACCAGCACTCAAGAAAACGGAAAGACCATCGCCCGTCTGGGTGAATACAGCGCTCACTTCACCAGCAGCGCACGCAACACTCGGATCACAGCGGTAGTGATCGCTGATGAAGAAAGCGGAGAGTGCCGCGCTACTGGTTCGCTGTTCTACCACTACGACGCCATTGCCCAAGGCCATAGCCATTGCGACATAGGCGCCCGGCAGTACGACAACAACGTTTTGGCGTGACGGACCTTTTCACTGATGCCCATCCAGAGCGGTGGGCATTTGGAAAACAACCGAACACCGGAGTAAGACGAAATGAAACAGGATCTGGCAAAAGGTTTCCTCACCTACACCAACGACGAGAACAGAACTACCGAAAATCACTACGCTGTCTTGCCTTGCGGAAAGGTCCTGGTCTCCTCGGGACACGGCCTGAACTGCCGCGACTTCGGTCCAAAGAACCCGGATGACTGGGGCCACTCTTCCTCATTGCCGGATCACGCCGAGTTCATCGGACATTACAAAGTCTGACCTCGCCCACCTCAAGCCCCTTAACTGGGGCTTTAAACACCTCGCCTCTACCCGTCAGCACTCCTCCCCCGCGCCCATCGGCAACCAGCGGGAGGCATGAGTGTTGACGAATACAGGTGATAAACCTGCCACTCTGGAGGCGACCATGTCAGCACTACGCAAGGCTCAGTTTGAGCACGACGAACAACTGCCGCCTCCGGTGAGCGAAACCTCTCAGCAATTGGCTCGCAACGAATGGCTGTACAACGCAGCCGAAGAGCTGGCCAGAGGTGGCAGCGTGGTGTTCAAGCGCCACCTGCACCCGCAGCAAGGCGTTACGGCCTACCAGTTTGCACTGGCTGTCGATGAGTACGCCAACAACCTACTTGCTGACTGCGGCGTCGACACTCCAGCCCTGGGCTACTTACTGATCGCAGGGATGGCGGGTTCGAGGGTGAAATCGGAAGCACTGGAGCTGCTTGGCCGGAGTGACCACCAACTTGGGAAGCTCGGCGAGATTGCCGAACGCCTCCTTCAACCTTTGGCTGATGACGCTCTTATAGCCCAGGCCGAGGACAACGAACTGTGAGCCCCTATGTTGAGATCGATAAAGCGCTTTTCACGCTTGAGGAACCGGACAAGCCAGCGCTCGACGAGATCCTAGCCGAGGGTCTGATCGTCCGACACTTTACTTCGGGCGCCATCAACGCAGAAGAATTCCACTGGTATAGCGCCCGTCTACTGGATGTCAGCCGGCGGCGTAAGGAGATTCAATGAGTACCGCACCGGTTAAATCACTCATCGACGAGCAGCTCGAAGATATCAGCGCTCATAACCTTCGAGAGGCCTACAGCCTTGCCGAACGGCGCGGCTTCTTCGGCGCACCGGTTGAGCAATACGCAGAACCTGGCTATGGCGGTCGAGTGCTCCAGGTCCTGCGATACCGTGTTCAGCAGCAAGATCAACAACACTGCTGATCAGCCTTTGCCCTTGTTCTTGTTTTTCGCACTGCCCTGCCGCGCTTTGAATTTTGGATTGGATTTGCAGATCACGTAGATCCGGCCCCGGCGCATAACGATCTGGCAGTCACGGTGACGGTTTTTAGCTTCTTTGAGTGAGGACAGCACTTTCATAGGTGAGGCTCCTTGCGTTGAGTTGAAATGTTATTACGTATCTTAAATACGAATAAGAACGTTTATCAACTCTTATTTCCCCTTCCCCTTTTATCGCTGCGAGCATCGCGGCAAGGAATCCCCATGTCGACGAACATGCAGATCTGGGAAAAGGTCAGCACGACCGATACCCGCTACACCAAAGCTGCCGAGGTTGGCGGTCAGAAGATCACCAGCCTGAACGGTACGGCGATGATCATGAAGGCCACCGAAGTGTTCGGCCCGGTCGGAATTGGGTTTGGTTGGACGGTCATGGAGGAGCGCTTCGACGAAGGCTCAGAAATGGCCAGCGGCGAAGGCGACAAACGCCTGGTGCTGGGTCGTGAACTCAACCACACCATCAAAATTCGCTTCTGGTTCGAGCTGGACGGAAAACGCGGCGAGATTGAGCAGTACGGATGCACTCGCTACCTCTACAAATCGAAGTTCGGTACGACAACCGATGGCGAGGCGCCGAAGAAGTCGCTGACCGATGCCATCAAGAAATCGCTATCGATGCTCGGCTTCAGCGCCGACGTGTTCCTGGGAATGTTTGACGACGCGGAGTACGTCAATCAACTGAAGGATGAAGAGCTGATTGAACACGCCGAAGACAAGGAGGCCGAGAAGGCTCGCCAGCAGCAGGAGCGCCTGGACTACATCAAATCGGTTATCGACACGATGGCCGGAGCCCAGTCCCCCCAAGAGCTGAAAAAGATCCATGACGTTGCGGTACGCAAACTCACTCTGCGCAAGGACACCAAGGGCGCCGAGCGTATCTCGCTGGAATGGAAACGAATCACTGATGCCGAGAAGGAGAACGCAGCATGACCCAGTTATACACATTGACCGGCAAGCTCGCCGAGCTCCAGTCCATGGCCGACACGGATGATGAAGGCCTGAAAGAGGCCTTGCAGCATGCCATGGACGAGATACAGGGCGAGTTCAACGATAAGGCAGAAAGTGTCGTAATGCTGAGTCGGAATATCCAGGGCGATATCGATGCAATAGACAAAGAGGTCGACCGGCTGAATGAGCTCAAGCGCATCCGAAAGAATACCGTTGGCAAGCTCGATGAATACCTGCGCAACAACATGGAGGCCGCCGACATCAAGACGATCAGACGGCCCTTGTTCACGATCACTCTGGCTCTGGCGCCCGAAAAGGTCATTGTCGATAAAGAAGATGACATCCCGGACGACTTCATCGATACCAAAACCGTGTTCTCACCTGACAAGCGCGCTATCGCCACCAAGCTCAAAGCAATCCGCGACCACAATGCTGAAGTGCGCAAGCGCATGGCCACCGGCGAGGACGTCGAACACGAACTTCTCGAAGAGCCGAAATGGGCTCACCTCGAGCGCGGCGACAGCTCAATCCGCATCAAGTGAGGCCGACATGATCAGCAACCACCTCAGCCTGGTCGAGCAGCACCGCCAGGACGCTTACTCGATATCGGAACGCACGGCGGAGTTCTTGGCCGCTGGCGGGACAGTCGCGCAGTTGCCAAGCCCGCCACGCAAACCGCTGCCACCGCCCCGCTCCACCAAGATCGATCCCGAAACCATCCTCAAGCGCCGCAAGCCGCCTATCACAGCGACAGAACGTAAGGCACTGCGCAAACTTGCGGAGGGCTTATGAGCAAGCGCAAACCGCATAACCTGCAGGCACGCATCGCCAGGTCGTGCCGCTCGCTACTGGCCTCCAACCATGTCGCGGTGGTCAACATCGACCCCAGCGGCCACCAGGGCATGATCAATTACAAGTCGCTGAAGAACATCGCGCCCGGAAAAATCGGCCAGGCCGTTTGTGGTATCCCCCACCGCTGGACGATCTACCTGAGCACGCTTTGCATCGACGCCCGCGGCGACCGCTACAGTAAGTCGGTGGAGGTGGCGCCCGATGGCGTCTACCTCTCCGACCACCTGGAAGACGTGATCGAGCATTGCTACAAGAAGCTGCGCGACGAGGCAAACCAAAGCCAGATGGTGGCCTCGGGCTGGATCGCCATACCTGAAGCGATATCGCTCGACGAGCCACACGCCGCGTGGATCTTCGAAACGTTCGGCGCGTGGCATCAGGTGAAGGTCGATTCATGCGCCGCATAGCCCGCCCCCCCGCAACGCAAACGTCAAACCTGGCTCGCACTGCCCGCCAGCGGAATAGAAGAGGTAGGCCATGGCCAAGACAGTACAGGAACGATCGGCCAAGGCTGCGCAGAAGCGAAGCGAGTTCGACGAGAAGGAGTTGCGGCACCGCTGCAGGCTCGGCACGCGGCAGAAGCTGGAAGAGCTCATGGCCTGGAACGAGGACACCGAACAAGCTTCGGTGATTGAAGGCTGTCTACGCTATGTACATTCGCTTGGGCCAGATGGTGCGCGGGAGGCTTTGAAAGCGCGCCACGAAATCGTGATTAGCGAAAACGTGGCGCGGATGTTCGACCGGGAATCGCGTCGGGAGATCGCGCGCGATCCGGGGGATGAAATAGTGAGCCCAATCTAACTATTTCTTCTCTTGCTTAGGAGGCTTCACCTTCGGCATCGGAAGAACGTTTTCAATCGGAGGGAGGTGATGGCTCTCAGGGCTGTATGTAGGCACAGTTACGCGCTTGCCATTCTGTTCATCTTTAGCAGGCATTTTCTATCTCCGGATAGTGACTTTTAAAATATTGTGCGGTTTTGTTCGATGCGGTAGACAACAAGCTCTTACTTTCTGGCAGTGATACGCCAGTAAAAGCAGCAGTCATAATCGCAGTCTTCTTATTTCGTAGCTCGCATCGCTTTTCGTGGATTTCACGCTCCGTAAGCTCACCCTGAGAAACCTCGAACCACCCTCGCTCCGCCTCATCGGCCAAGGCGGAAAGTTCAACGCCCGCCGCCCCTAGCGGCTTTATTCTGGCCTTGAAAGGCAGGAACTTATAGAGCACAGATACAACCTGACTAACCATGATGATGAGGCCCCAAAAAAAAGCATACTGCCCCCAGATGGCCCATCCCCCAATACTCGCGGATGAGGTGACTGCCAAGAACATGCTTAAGACGCGCTCATAATTTTCCGATCGCAACGAGTAAAGCTCTAGGTAGTACGCATAGGTCCTAATCGCCTGTAGCTCCACCCAATACTGCATCTGGTACATATGCCTCTCATCTCCTTGAGCGATTTCGCACTTAATACCCCAACCCCAACCAAATTGCCACCACCGGCCACCGGAGGGCGGCGCCTGACTGGAGATAATCCATGACCAAGCCAAAAGTCGTTCCGGCATCGCGTAAGGTGCTGGCCTACTCCGTAGAGACCAACGACCCCGAAGAATCCAACATCCAGTTCGCCACCTCGAACGCCGCAGTGCGGCGCCAGGGTGCGGATGAGATTGGCACAGACTTCGGTGCGGTGTCCTGCCGGCGCGCGCATTGGGCTGACCAGTATGCGGGCCAGCGCTTTATCCCGGCGGAGGCTTACATTGACGCTGGGTGGTGGTTCGGCTGTAACCATTGCAGCGCCAGGTGCGACAGTGATGCCAGCTATTGGGATTACGAGACCGAAACCGATATTTCACTGAACCTGGTGTTCGACGGTCGCGTGGTCTACTGCTCTGCGGACTGCAAGTCAGGGCACGAAGCCGAGGTCGCGGCACGCAATGCAAGATTCGAAGAATTCAAGGTTCGGGTAGTAGCAGAGCGCCCCGGCGTTACCTTCACCGAGTTCACCGGTGGTTATCCATGGTGCGGCAAAAAAGGGCTGTTCACCTTCCCCGGCGCCCAGTACGGCGGTTCGGTCACTGATAAAGAAGAGGGCGAGGAACTGAAGTGGTACGTAGCCCAAGGCGATAAAGCAGCCTGGGACTACTTCATCGCCGAACAACCAGCCGCCTGAGCAACCAATGCTATCGGCTTTGAGCGAATGACTCACCAGAAAATAATCTGAAAGAGATAAGTGTCTTGTTCAGAAATTTAGCGATTTCCTCAGCCTGCTCCATGCTCGTCCCAGGCGGCAACTCAAAAACCGGAGGGTTATCGGGCAGACCGTCGACTGAGTCTTGAAACCACATTTGTAAATTGGGCTGCGCTGGATCTAGCTCACCAATGGTGAATTTGATACGGGTCTTCTGGCTCATATCTGTCTCCCTGATCCGGCTCCATGCCGGTCACCCGTAATACCCCATATCAACGAATTACGCCAGCCGGCGAGCAGTCGCACGATTTACTCGCCTAAACTCTCTAGTCAGAAGGCCACCACCACTTAAGTCTTCTCAGAGCGTCAGCCTTCATCTCCAAAAGATTGATAATTGCGTTCGTAATTCTTCTGATGTTTGCGTTGAAAAACTCAAGCTCGTGGGAATAGTCATCTTCTTCATTATCTGCCCAAGCAGATGTGAGGCTTCTAATGTCGACCAGGGCGTTCTTCACTTCCATCATCGCTGCTGAAATTTGACTGTCCACTGATTGGCTCGCGCGGGACTCATCGACATAGTTCGATGCCTGATCGATGACTCGAATAAATCGAGGGATCATGCTTCGCGCAATTGAGTTGCACGTAAAAAACTCAAGCGTGTTTGTGGTTATATTCAACGCAAATTGACTTGCCTGAATCGAGCGCTCTATAGCATCAACGCGGGCTCTTTTATCCAGTACAGATTTATAACGCCTCTCGCTTCCTGAAAGTCGAATTGCAACGGCAATTGCAACTATCGACCCAAAGGCTTGCACCCATGATGCCAGTCCTGGGTGTACTTCCACCCACTTCAAAAAAGCTTCCCATACCGTCAAAGATTCCATGACCCACTCCCCTGTAGATCCCGGAACTATACCGGCGAGGATCCCCTATGTCCGCACAACAGAAGAAACACCCCTTCGATTTCAAAACCCAATACGGACTCGGCTTCAACCCACAGGACGATGAGATCGTTGTCGACTTCTTCTGTGGCGGTGGTGGCGCCGGTACCGGCCTGGAGATTGGCCTGGGCCGTGCGGTGAACGTGGCGAAGAACCACAGCCCGCAAGCGATCAGCATGCACACCGTGAATCACCCAGGCGCCAAGCACTTCACCACCGACGTGTTCGAGGGTGACCCGGACACCGAATGCGGCGGCAAGGCAGTCGGCTGGTTCCACATGTCACCGGACTGCACGCACCACAGCCAGGCCGCCGGCGGCCAACCGCGCAAGCGTGAGATCCGCAACCTTTCGTGGATCGGCCTCAAGTGGGCAGGCATGAAGCGGCCTCGGGTGATCAGCCTGGAGAATGTGAAGCAAATCCTGCAGTGGGGCCGACTGATCGCCAAACGCGACAAGGCTACCGGCCGCGTGGTGACCCTGGACCAGATTCCGCACCCAACAAAGAAAGGAGCAACCACCAGCCGTGTAGCTGCGCCAGGCGAGCAGGTTCCGGTTTCCAACCAGTTCTTGGTGCCTGACCCGAAGCAGCGCGGACGCACTTGGCGCAGATTCGTGGCCCTGCTGGAAGGCATGGGCTATGTCGTTGAGTGGAAAGTCATCAAGGCCTGCGACTTCGGCGCGCCGACTAGCCGGGAACGTCTGTTCATGATCGCTCGGTGCGACGGCCAGCCGATTGTGTGGCCGGAGGCGACCCACGCCAAGAACCCGGCCAAGGGTCAGCAAAAGTGGAAGACCGCCGCCGACTGTATCGATTTCTCCGACCTGGGCAAGAGCATCTTCGGGCGCAAGAAAGACCTGGCCGAGGCCACCCTGAGCCGTATCCGCAAGGGCATGAAGAAGTTCGTCATCGTCAACCCTGCGCCGTTCATTGTCCCGATCGCGAACTGGTCGGGCGAATCGGTGCAGGCCACCGGCGAGCCGCTACGCACGATCACCTCCTACCCAAAGGGCGGCGCCTTCTCGGTGGTCAGCCCTATCATCGCACCGGCAACGCACCAGGGCAGCGACCGAATTAACGACCCACTCGATCCGCTGCCAACAGTGACCTGCGCAAACCGCGGCGAGCTGACGCTGATCAGCCCGTTGATGGTTGGGGCCGGTGGCCCGGAGTACTCAGGTAAACCAGTGGGCATGGACCAGCCGGTGGGCACGCTTGTGACCCAGAACCACCGAGCTCTGGCTTCCGCCTGCATCGTCCAGGCCGGGCACGGCGAGGGCTCTGGCGCAAACAAGCGCCGCTCCCACGGGATCAATGACATCTGTGGCCCGGTGGGCACCATCACTGCCAGCGGCGGCGGCCAGTCCGTCAGCGCCGCGGTGATGATTCAGGCCAATGGCGGATTCAACACCACACACGCCAAGGGCATGCACGAACCCATGACCACGGTGACCAACACCGGCAGCCAGCAGCAACTGGCGGTGGCGAACCTGGTGCACTTGCGCGGCAACTGCGATGCGCGGGACCTGAACGACCCGCTGCACACCATCAGCGCCGGCGGCCAGCACCACGGGTTGGCCAGCGCATTTATGGAGCGGGCATTCGGCGGGAGTGTTGGCCAGGGCCTGGACGATCCGGCACCGACCATCACCGCTGGTGGCGGCGGCAAGAGTTCCCTGGTGTCGCTCACCCTGTCACCGGAACACGAAGCCGGGGCCCTGAGGGTTGCCGCGTTCCTCATCAGCTACTACGGCACCGAAAACATCAGCGCTTGCGACTCACCCGTGCCGACCATCACCACCAAGGACCGCCTGGCCATGGTTACCGTGATGGTCAAGGGCACGCCCTACGTGATCGTCGACATCTGCCTGCGGATGCTGAAGCCGGCCGAGCTGTACAAGGCCCAGGGCTTCCCGGCCGACTACATCATCAGCCACGGCGCCGACGGCAAGCCGTTCACGAAGACCCAGCAAGTTCACATGTGCGGCAACAGCGTCAGCCCACCGCCGATGGCCGCACTGGCCAAAGCCAACGACCCATGGAGAATCTCGGAGTACCAAACAAAAGCAGCTTGAAGCCACCCCAGCTCCCTCAGTGACAAAATGATGGCGAGGATATAGGAAATAGCCTCAAGGATTTCATTCAGTTTTTGCATGTTGGTATCACCAGTTGATTTAGGCGATACCGATTTTGTTATCACGACTGATTAAACTCCTCTTGGTGTTTTTCCAATCCAAGTCACGCAACATCACCCGTCGTCACGACGAATCATCAAACAACTGCCGCTTGTCGGATATCGACTCGTAGCACTGCCAAATCGCGATAGGAGTACATCCGTACTCCACCCGCAAAACCTGTAACCCCTCCCCTTCAAAGTCAGCCGCTATAGCGGCATACCGAAGCGACGACAAGCGTTGAGAGCCTAGATCGGGGGCTCAGATTTATCACTGCCGATATTTTTTGCGCCACTACGATCTTGAAGAATTTTCTTCATAGCCAACTTGGCGTCTGGATCACCGCACTCAGCCATGCATTCCAGACAATCACCCCCCGCAATCCATGAGTTCAGGGCGGGTATTTAAGGGCCGTTGGCATATGCTGCATTTGTTCATTGCGTGTTCCTGAGTCGGGGTTATGGGCAGAAATCTCCGAGGCTATCCCGTGCAATTTGAACGGCGTACTCAAGCAATTCTAGGGGAACACTTGGCTCAAATAGGGTTACCTCGAAACGCAGGGTTTCGTCATTTCGGAAGATCTCGAACATCTGAGCTCTCTCGCCTTCCCAGCATTCTAAAGCCAAGCCGTCATGACCTATGACGACGCTCGAAGCACGGCAAAAACGGTATTCAATTCCGTGTACGACCACATCCCACCTCCATTTCTAAGGAGGCAACGATACCTCTCCCCTCTATGAATTTGATAGCCGCTATGGCGGCAAGGACGACACATGTCTCAAATAAAGGAACGGCCGATCCTGTTCTCGGCGCCGATGGTGCGCGCCATCCTGGAAGGCCGGAAGACGGTCACGCGCCGTGCGGTGAAGCCGCAGCCCGAAGTACGCATGGTCGACATGATCGGCCCAATGCTGACTTTCAAAAATAAGCGAGGCGGCCACTGGCTTTATCCGAATGCCAAAGCACAGATCATCGCTGACTGCCCCTACGGCAAGCCAGGCGACCGGCTGTGGGTGCGCGAGACTTTCATCGATCTGCACGGTACCGGCGTTGAGCACCGCCCAGACCCGGCCGGCCCGCTACAGCGCTACGCCTATGCTGCCGACTGCCGCCCTAGGTCACACAGCGACGAGGCACGGAAAGACTTCGGCCTGAAGTACAAACCCAGCATTCACATGCCGCGCGCCGCATGCCGCATCCTGCTGGAGATTACCGACGTGCGCGTTGAGCGGTTGCAGGACATCACCGAGGAGCAAGCCAGGGCCGAGGGCGTGCGCCTCTACACCGATCATGCTGAGCTGGGTGACTGGTGGCACGTTGACGGAATCGAGACCTACAGCGCTGATCCGCGCAAATCGTTCGAGCTGCTCTGGTCATCTGTAGGCGGTGACTGGAACGCCAACCCGTGGGTCTGGGTGGTCGAGTGCAAACGTGTGTAGCGCAAACTGAGGAAGATCAGCGCTTTGCTCGTTGGGAGAGACCGACGGCCATCAACGCGATGCCGGGTATCCAAAAGCCAGCGTTAGATGTCCCCAAGCCCACCGCAAGCAGTGACACACCGACAGCAAACATATGCGCTCCTCCCTGAAAAATGATCCATTTCATATCCGCTCATTTAAGCATAAATCGGCCATCAAAACGGCCAAGGACGAAGTCATGCCTGAGGAAAGTGAATCAAGCCTGCGCCAGCGCATCACTGCGTACATGAGCGGCGACGGCAGCTCCCGCGACAACTGGTTCTGCACCTGGTGGTTCCGCTTCCACATTGAGCCGTTCACCACCAAGCAGATCCGCCGGGAACTGGAGCTGATGAAGCGCGAAGGCTTGGTCGAGTCGGACCACAGCCAGAGCAACAATACCAAGTGGAAACTGGTCGAGGTGACGCCATGATCGCCACCCTCTGGTTCGCTTACGTCTTCATCTACAAGGGGCCCAGGCCATGAATACCTATCGACACACCTTCGCAGCCGTCTGCCCTTCCGACGGCGAAACGATCCTCTACAGACTGGAGTTGCGCTCAAGCGCCATGATTCGCGTCGAGCACATCAAGGCGACGACAGCGCTGATCACCAAAGGCTGGCATGAACAGATTGCCGACAGCCTGGCGGAATCCTTGGGCGGCGATCAGACCATCATCGCCACGCACCAGGGCGTCGAGATCGAAACGGTGAGGCTCAGCGGATGATTGCATACCACGGCACGCCAGTCGGCGGCACCCGCCAGGACGGCGCCCGGTTCCTTGCCGGCCGGCATGCCCTGGTGCCTTTCCCACGTCAGGACGACATGGGCATCGTGGCGGATGTCTGCCAGTCGTTCGTGTTCGACAACGGTGCGTTTTCGGTTTGGAAGAAAGGCGGCAAGCTGGATGTTAATGGCTATACCGCCTGGGTTGAGCAATGGCACCGGCACCCGGGCTTCGACTGGGCACTCATTCCGGATGTAATTGACGGCGACGAGGCAGCCAACGATGCGCTTCTGGAAGCCTGGCCCAGAGAGTTACGCGGTGTGCCGGTCTGGCACCTGCACGAATCGTTGGAAAGGTTGCAGCGCCTCGCTGCCGGCTGGCCGACAGTGGCCATCGGCAGTTCAGGGCAATGGGCACACCCTGGAACGGCGGCTTGGTGGAAACGGATGGGTTCAGCAATGGAAGCAATCTGCGACGACCAAGGCCGACCAGCGTGTCGCCTCCATGGTCTCAGGATGCTCGACCCCGCGATATTCCAGCATCTGCCGTTCGCATCAGCCGACAGCACGAACGCTGCGGTGAACGGCGGGAGTATCAGCCGATTCGGCATGTATGCCCCACCAACTGCGGGCCAACGCGCCAACGTCATCGCCGACCGCATCGAATCGCACAACAGTTCCCCGATCTGGCAGCGAGAAACCCAGGCCGAGATGGCGCTGTAGCCCCAATCCCCCTACATGCCTGCCGGTGAGCGGAGTCAGGGCAACTGACTGTCGATCCATCGTTCAGCTGCCGCCATTGCCTCATCAAGCGCTGCCGGATAGTCAGGCCAGGGGCCTTCCAACTCTGCTGCAACCTCACCCAAGCCATTGATGGGTGCTGGCTCAATGATCTTTGCAGCAACAGGGCTCTGGTCGTTCGGGCGACGCCAATCGAACTTGAGAAACATCACGTGGCCCCGGTAAGCGTGCGCTATCGGAGCATCGAAGTTGTGTGACACGTCCATGCCTCATCACGAACTAAGTTGAACCCTTTTGTACACCGCTTCGGTCATGTTTGAAAGATAGGCAGAAAGCTATCACTCCAATCCCCTATATGCCGCCTCGCGCGGCTAGGACACACCTCATGTTCGCTATGAAACTAACCCTGATACTGCTGGGCGCTTTGCTGTACCTGGCAGGAACACTCGGCTGGTTCTTCTGGGCCGGGCCCGGCCTTGTCGGCATAGGCACCACCGACGCACTGCTCTACGCCTTCGCCGGCACTTGCGCCTGGCTGCTGATCAGCTTCGGCCTGGCAATCCACGTCATCAAGACAGCGCGGCCCACCGCCAGCGGGAGGTAGTTATGGAAATTCATTTTCTGTCGCACGAAGATGTTTGTGAATTGACGGGCGCCAGGACAAAAGCTGGCCAGATCCAAGTCCTATCGCGTAACGGTATACGGCACACCATCAAGCGCAACGGATGGCCGTGTGTGATATCCGCATCGTTGATGGTCAGTACGAAAGATATCAAGCCAGAAAAGGCTGAATGGCAACCAAGGATGGGTATCCAGTAAATGGCAAGGCGACCTACCAACCCTGGCAGCATCCCTCGGCTTAGAAAGCGCCTGCGGCCAGGGGGAAGGGTTTATTACTACTACGACGCAGGCGACAAACCGAGAAGGGAGATAGCGCTTGGTTCCGACTACGGAGCCGCAATCGTTGAATACGCCCGACTGGAAAAGAGCCGTGCGGCGAGTGCGCTTGTAGAAGCCGTACTGACTTTTGAGTACGTCGCTGCCAAATATATGGAAGAGGTTGTGCCCACGAAGTCTTCGACCACACAAAAGGACAACACTAGGGAACTGAAGCAACTTCTGATCTTCTTCAATGACCCACCCGGCCCTCTTGAGGCGATCGAGCCGAAGCACGTCGTTCAGTACCTGCGTTATCGGTCGAAGACAGCGAAGGTGCGTGCCAACCGAGAAAAAGCCCTGCTCAGCGCCATCTGGAACTTCGCCCGTCAAAGCGGCTATACGTCGCTGGCCAACCCGTGCGCCGGCATCAAAGGAAACAAGGAAACAGGCCGGGACACCTACGTCGAAGACGAAATGTTTGCGGCGGTGTACCTGCACGCTGACCAGCCACTCAAGGACGCATTAGACCTTTTCTATCTCACGGCTCAGCGCATAGGCGACACGCTGAAGATGGACGAGCGTGACCTGCTAGATAACCAGTTGCTGATCAAGCAGGGGAAGACGAGTGCAAAACGCCGCATTGAGGTTGTAGGAGAGCTGAAGGTGGTTATTGAACGCATTTTGGAAAGGAAAAAGGGGCACAAGATTCGCTCAACCAGGCTCGTCGTAATGGACAACGGCCAGGCGATGACAACGAGCATGCTTAGAGGGAGATTTGACGCGGCCAGGATGAAGGCCGGGATTGAAAAGTCTGCTTTTCAGATGCGCGACCTTCGCGCAAAGGCGGCAACAGACAAGGAGGAATCGACTGGAAGTATTCGCGATGCGAGAGATCAACTGGGGCACACAACTGTCGGCATGACAGAGCAGTATATCCGGCGCCGCAAAGGCCTAAAGGTGCTCCCCACAAAGTAAAAAGCCGTTCCGCAATAAAATATAAGCCCTTGAAAACAAAGGGCTGCAAGCGAGTCGTATAAGAATAATTGCGGACCGTAAATATCGCTAACCTACTGTTTTACATGTAATTGTCTGTGGACTTAAAATCCCCCGCTCGTAAGGGCGTCCCGGTTCGATTCCGGGTTCGGGCACCATCTCTCGTTCCACTGACAGCCAGTAAAGTCTGTGAAACCCTTTAAAACCCGCCGTTTGGCGGGTTTTTTCGTTTATGATGTTTCGTCGGTATGCGAGGCGAGCTTCAGCATTGACTCGTTGCCGGGCGAACTAGCAGCCTTTGGAACCCTCGCCTGCACTGCAGGTCGCAAATGACTCATTCATGCGACGTGCGCAATAACAACCGTCGAGACACAGCTGTTATCCGCTACATGGTCTAACCGAAATGACCTCGACAAAGCGATATTTTTTCCTCGCTGCCTTGGCAGCCTCTTGCTCAGCAACGAGGGAACTGAGCGTATCAGCGTCATGCACTATTTCGTACATTTTCCCTTCAAACTCATTACCCACTCTGAGTTTCACCCGAAGCTTAGAGGTGAATGCCTTTGAGGTTATTTGTTTTTCTGATTTCACGCTCGGTATCGTCGAAACTTGCGGCGCAGGATGGGTTCTATGTTTATTCCCCGCCGATACAACGGACTCAGACACACCAAACAATGCCCAGCGCATCTCTTTTTCAGTTATCTCATTCTTCATTGCATTACTCAGCAAACATTCAAAAATAATAGCCTTGGGCTGTAAATGAGAGGTGCAGTCAATGACACAGTTTACTCAGAGCACCGAGAAAGCGCAGAGCGATATTCCGCGGGCTGATATCCCAGATATGGCTTATTTGCAGTTTTCCGAGAGTTTGATCATCAGCGGCTGATATACGCTGGGGTCGACCGATGAAAACACTGCCATACCTTGGACCGGGGCGCCTACTTTTAATTTTCCGACGGTAAGCACCTCATCCACAGTATCCAATTTGTATTCTTTGCCTTCAGCTCCGTAAGCTTTCAAACAGTAGCCAGCCAAATCAAGTCCGCGTCCCTTGAGATTCCCCAAGAAAATTTCAAAACTCTGTGTATAGGCACTTTTCTCGCCCACAGACATAGTCCCGGAAGTTTTTTGTGTCGAGACCACTATTACGTGATCCAGACCTTTTGCATGTGCGCTGAGAGTAATGCAGCTCAGAGTGATTGAGGCAATGACACTTGAAATTTTCATAGTAAGTCCGCTGACTGTGTTAAACCTCAATCCTAAACAATTGAGCTCAAAGCCATGCGTGAATTACACGCAATCCACGTACTTTTCAGATCGCTAAGCTGCCGTTCCTTAAAAGGATGTCCGACTGATAAATCAGCCGAGCCATTTCGATAGCGGCACCTTTCGAAGGCAAGAAGGAAAAATTCGCATCACACTACTTAATCACACTGAATAATTTTGAAACCATCCTGCGATGGCGTAGCAACCGCCTTCAGCCAAATGAAGGCGGCCTTGTAAGCGCTATAAAGTTATTAGCGAAGCGCGCCATGGTGGACTCACTATGAATAACTCTGAATTGCGCTGAATAGCGGTATCAGAACCATTCGGTCGGATGGCACTTTAATGGTTCTCTGATAACAACATCAGCGTCTGTCCCCCCTCACCGTCCTCGACATGGAAGCGACAAGCATGCGCCATCACCAGCAAAAAAACTGCACTTGCGGCTTATCGCGCGTTGATGAAGACCGGGTTGAGCTGACACCTTATTTCGGTTGTCCCTGCCGCTACTGCATCAAGAAAGCCAGCACTGCGCGCTGCGAGCCCCAATCGATGAGTGAAGAAAACCTCATCAACGCCATAGAGTACATACGCAACGATGCACGCATCACCCAAGCCTTAATCGTTGGCGGCGACCCGCTGGTAAAACCAAAACAGCTGTTCGCGTTGCTGGAAAACCTGGCGAGCATCCCCCATCTCAATAACATTCGTATCGCAACCCGGCACGCCCTGCTTCAACCAGAGTGCATTAATGAAGCCTTTATCGAACGCATTGCCAGCTATAACTACGTCGATTATGCCTATCCTCTGCGCTCCACAAGCGTGTCTCTGGACGTTGCAATCAACCATGCCAGCGAGCTGCAACCAGACGTCATCAGGGCACTCAATGGCTTCAGCCGTCGGGGCATCAACGCACGTGGCCACGCAGTACTGCTCAAAGGGGTCAACGACGATTTCCACAGCCTTAAGAATCTTATCGATCATTTCCTCGCGGTTGGAATCACGCCTTATCACTTAATGCACTGCGCAGACGCTCCAGGTGGCGCACCGCTGCGCACCACCGTGAAAAAAGGCCATACCCTAATTACCCAATTGATGGCGTTTTCAGGTACCTATGCATTGCCTTATGGGTACGTCACCGCCGTGGGCACGCACTACATCACACCAGGTCAAGTCCTGCGCTACGAAAATATTGGAGGACAGCGTTTTATTCGCGCCCGCTCACCCTATCCAGCGGAGCGCTACAAAACACTTTCCGGTAACTCAAGCCTGCCGCCACTGCACGAGATTGATGATCAAGGCTACATCGTCTCGCACTACCCGGATGGCAACGACGCCCTTCTCGTCTATTGACCCACTAAGCGCCCTATGAAACCCCTCACTATTATCGTTATAGAAAACTTGACCATCCGCCTGCCAAACTTACGTGCCATTGCCGTCGCGGCCACTCAGGCCGGGTTGACTATGATTGCCATCGTACCTGATGCCCTGACTCCTGATGACATAGATGCCTTGCCATTTCGCGCCATCCCCATCTCGGACTGGAGCAGCGACGGCCTGGAAATAATGGTGTGCCGTCTGGAGCGACACGCAACCGTGGTCGGCATCGGCACCTGTATCGGCTTCTTCACACCCGAAGGATTATTGGGGGCCCAGGTCGCAGAACTTTGCGCACGGCGCGGTTTGCCCCATCCTCCTGTCGATGCGTTGTACCTCGCCAACAACAAGTTCGCCATGCGCCAGCGCCTGCGTGAACGCAATGTCTATACCGCACGTTACGCACGCGTTATCGGCGATGCCAGCCTTGTAGTCGCCGCCGAGCATGTGGGCTTCCCACTGATACTGAAACCCGTGGTGGGTTTGGGCTCAAGCTTTATTTCACGTTGTGAGAATATTGCCGACATGCGCCGCGTATTCCGCCATTATCAGGAGCATGCTCGCCATGGTTATTACACTGAATATTTTTGCGCCCACGACATTGGCGACGAACATTTCGAACCCATGCGCGAGATGCTTGCCGAAGAGGCGATTGATGGTTATGAAATCAGTGTCGAGTGTTTATGCACCGGGCACCAAATCCTGCCGTTGGTGATGCACGATAAGTTAGACGTAGAGCAGAGCTCATACTCATCCTATGAAAACCTTTTGGTCAGCCCCCCCGTTCGCCTTACGCTCAACGAACAGCAACAAATATTGATCTACACGCGCGTGGTACTGAACACGCTGGGTTTGAGGAATAGCTTCTGTCACGTTGAACTACGATACGACTCCAAAGGCCGTGCCAGCATTATCGAAGTTAATCCACGCGTTGGTGGAATGCGTGTGCGGGAAAGCCTGCTGGCTTTGCGTGGTGTTGACTTTGCAGCTGTATACGTTCAACAGCTGCTGGGCAAACCGTTTTGTTTCCCCGAGCCCCCCATGGCGTCCGGGTACCATGGGATGTCTGCGGTTTACCCACGAGTAAGTGGGATTTTAAGAGGGATCCACGGCGTCGAAGCGGCACGCCAACTGCCCGGTGTGCTGAGTGTGAATATCCATATAGCACCCGGCACGTCCATCGGCGGCGACTTTGAGGAGGTGTTTGCAGTGGATGCGTGGTTACAAGCAGATACACCAGCGGCTATCAAGGCGCTGGACCGGAAAGTCAGAGAACTGATCAAGATCGATATCGAATAGTGGTACGACATTAAAAACGTGAACGCAAACCAGCCCGGCAATCGCCGGGCTATTTCTCCGTGAGATTTCCAGCGTCACTTGTTACGCGCCCGTTCTCTGGCAATCAGTTTCTGCGCCAGTGCCAAATGCACAGCGGGCTTGACACGTTGAAGCCAAGGGCTTCAGCACCGCCCATTCCCATTAACGAAAACGCCCCGCTCTCTTGTGAGAAAGCAGGGCTTAAGATGATAGCGAATCAGAAACGGTAAGTGACACCCAAGCCGAAACCATTGGCGCTGTTTTCGTACTTGGCCTTGTAGTACTGGTCAAGCGCGTTGGTGCGGTCAACCTTGACCGACGCTTCCTTGAGATAGGCATAAGCCACATCAACGGTCATGTTCGGCGCAACATCGTAGCCAGCACCGAGACTGAAGATGGTCCGATCCCCGGTAGGAATACGTGGCGAGCGATCCGTGTTGTTGGTCGGCGACTGGTCAACCGTCAAACCGGTACGCAGCACCCACTGTTTGTTCAGTCGGTAGGAGGTTCCCACGGCATAGGCCCAGGTATCGTGCCAGTTTTGCTCCTCTTTAATGGTACTGAGTAAAGCCTGAGCATACACACCATTGCTGTAAGTAACGCCCTCGTTCTTGACCGTAATGTCTTTGAGACGACTCCAGCGTGTCCAGGTTGCCCCGGCATAGAGCTTCCAATCAGCATTCACCTCTTGCGTCACAGAGAAATCCCAGGACTCTGGCGTATCAATTTTGAGAGATGCGTCGTAGCGGCCACTGCTCAATACTGCGTCAGGAACGTTGGCACCTTTAGTGACTTGAGTTTGCCCCTCCAGCTTGTACTTGACCTGCGAATGGTAAGTCAGGCCTAACCGCGTGCTGTCTGTTGCTTGAAGCAACACGCCAGCGTTAAAACCCAAGGCGGTGTCGTCACCCTTGATTTTGATATTGTTGGACGCGAGACTTGGGTTCGGAAGGTTGATATCCGACTCCAAAGTACCGGAAACCCGGTTGATGGTCGGGCCAAAACCGACAGACAGCCTATCGTTGAAGGCATAGCTGACGGTTGGCTGGAGCGTGATGACTTTCACCTCGCTCTTGCTGCCGAACGCTTTGCCCTGGAAGCCTTTTTCATAATCGGCAACCATGCCAAATGGGGCGTAGAGACCAAAGCCGACAGCCCATTGCTCGTTCAGTTTTTGGGTGTAGAAAGCAAAAGGCACGCCGGTAAGCGGCACCATGTTGCCCTTGTTACTGCCACTCGAACTGCCGCTGGCCTGGCTGATGTTGCTCGTTGCGTCGATAACGGCGAGACCACCGGTTATTTGCTGGCCGTCCAGGCGAACCATACCGGCGGGGTTGCCATAGACAGTACTGGCATCTTCTGCCGATGAAGACCGTCCGGCGAAACCTGTTCCCATCCCACTGATACTTTGTTCATTCAATGCAAAGCCAGCCGCAAACGCTTGTGAAGAGGCCAGGGTAATAGCCAGGCCCAGTGTTTTTTTCAACATTACTTTCTTCATTAGTTAGAGCTCCGTGGTGATCACCACAGAGGAAAGTAACAATATTCAAATGTCAGTGTTGTAGGGCAACTTGTAGGAAATAAATCTGCACAGGTTAGTTCCACCGATGCCAACTTTGCCCCGGCAACACTCAGTTACGTACTCAGCGAATAAGGGCAGCGAAACGCTCGCACATTGGCGTCACCGAAGGGTTGCTCAAGCCCCACACTGCGTATCTGCAATATGACGTTATAGCCATCAAATGAAAGCGTCAGCCACTGCGTATCGGCAGTAGGGCCGGCGCTCAGTAGCCCTTGGTCGATAAGCCGAAACCACGCCCACGTGCCTTCCTGCGACTGTCGTATGGTACGCCCATCCAACAGCGTCACCACCGCGTTAAGTCGCGTACCCAGCACTTGAGAGGGCCAGGTAAACAGGCTCGGCAAAATAGGGCCGTGAGAGTAACTCAACTGCCGGTCATCCACGATCAGGCTGAAGGAGGCGATCTCTTCGTCCATGGTCACCGGGCTAATTTCGAAATCAATGTGCGCCTGCGCGGCGCCTGCAGGAAAAAAAACCTTGCCGATATGTTCTGCGCGGTCAAATTGCAGCAGAACCAAAGGGTCGATCTCATCACCCTCAACCGCTCTGTTGTCGGGACGAAGTAAGGTGCTTTCGTCTTTGTGACGACCAGGATAAAAGCGCCCAAATGTTTGCAGTAACCCCTCAGCGGCAAACAGCTGGTTAAAAGCCTCCAGTGGCACATCGGTGCTTGCATTGCGATCAAAAGGGTAGCGTTGCTGGACCACACGCTCGCAGTAAGGCCCAAGGTCTTGTGCCCATTTTTTTGTGAGCGTCACGGACTGGTGTGCACGTACCCAACCTTTACCGACTTTGACGATGTCGCTGAGTAGCGGCCTTATCAGCAGCGGCAAAGTGCTCGTCAGTGAGTCCAAGCGCTCAAGCGCATTGACGTCGGGTGGTGATAAACCCGAGGCTGTTGAAGCTTCTCGGGCCGACAGATAAACCCCCGCGTAAGCCAGCGCTTCGCGCAGTTGATCCAGAAGGCTGGGCCGCCCCTCGACAGACTCGGTCAGCCGATGAAACGAAGCGAAGTGTTGCGTTACAGCACTTTGCTCCGATGCGTCATTGAGAATGTCCTTGGCGTTGTCCTCGACGCCCAAATGTGTCTTCAGTGCAACAGTGCGCTCGCGAAGACGCTTGAATATGCCGTCGTTCTCAGCATTGAGGCTTAAACGGGTTTCACGGTCGATTAACTGTAACAATCGACTCAATGCACCTTCCTGCTGTGACAAACGCTCCAGACGCCCCGGCAATTGTTCAGGCTCATTGAGGCCCGCAACTTTTAAGTCAGAGACGAAGTACTCCCAATGCCTCACATAGTCACGTTGATAAAGACCCAATATTTCGGCCCGCACGTGGTGCAGAGCTTGCTGACGAGCCGCCCCCATAACCCAGCTTTCATCACGCAAAGCCTCGGCAATGAAACGCTCCAATCGTTGGTTCAAGTGCGTATAACCTTCCAGGGTAAAGAGCCAAGGCACCCCCTGCGTCATAGAGCGGCCAGAGCGTGAGGCAAATAACATCAAGCCTCCTGTCCCGATTTCGCTGGCAACGCTCAACTCCTTGTGGGGCAGGTTTCGCAACACGGTCGATAGCTGGCGGTAAACACGCTGCGCCACCGGTTCACGCGAGATGTGCTCTCTCGCCTGTTCCACGAGGGCGTCGTTGACACTGAACAATTCAGCAGCAGGTATCGACTGTACTACCCGCTGTAAATGCGCGCTCAGCCATTCACGTTGCGGTTGAGGGAGCCGCTGATCCGACAATACCTTGAGTTCGCGTGCAACAAAGTCGGTATCCAAACGACCTTGCCCGCCCAGCATCAAATACAGGCGCAGATTGTCGTAAGCGTGGGCCTTAGGACTGTTGATCCGCTCTTCCAACGCGTTGGCCAATGGTTGTGCAACGACCTCGCTCAACGCTTGCTCGTATAACGTTTGAATCAGTGTCACCAGGCGCTGTTGCTGGTTAAGCTGCAGGCTGGGCAGCCAACCCTTATCCTGCGAAACATCAACCATATCGGTCAGGAGAGTGAGCCGCTCAAGTCCACCCTGGCGAAGGTTAAATAGCGCTTCCCGCTGCTCGGCCAGCTTATCGAGCATGCGCGCCTGATGATGATAATGATGGGCCAGAAACGCACACACACCCGCCACGATCAATATCAAACACACCCGAGCATGCGAGCGCACCCAACCTGCAGAATGCTTGAGAAACATACGCCAGGCGCCATGACGCTCACACTGGTGCAAGGTCCGCAGTAACAGCGTCGAACTCGTAGCCCCTTGAACGTCTTCAGCCAAATCTCCCGCCGTGAAGCGCAGCGACTGCAAACGCGCCTGATCATGAAAGACCGCCTGCAAAAAAACCTGTACGTGCCCACTGAACAGTCGCCACAACGGTGAAAACCCATAAAGCTGAGTCCGCAGCAAGGTCAGCGGCTCCCTCTGCAATCGATCAAGCAGGCTGTCATCAAGGGACTCAAGTCGATTACCCATGCGTTCGGCCAATCGCAAGAGGTTGGATTGGTTAGTCCCCAAAGGAAAGCCAATCGCCAAATCACGCTCCTCGCCCTGCAAGCCCATAATCGAGGGCACATAGCCCGGCAGGCTGGAGCAGTGGCTCACAATAGCCTGGATCGGCAAGCCCTTACCGATCGCGCGCGCCAGCTCCTCCAGACGCTCGCGCAGGCTCAACGCTTGCAACTCCTGGCCGTCATCGGCTCCCAGCAGCTTCTGAGCACTCAATAACAACAGGCCGCCCACCAAAGCGCATCGGTCACGTTTAGCGCCTTTGAGTTCATCCAACAAACATTGCCAGCGTCGCGACTCAGCCTCGGACAGCAAGCGGCCACTCACCGTCAGCACGCTGTAACGCCCTACGCGCTCAATACGCAGGTCAACGTTCGAGGTGGTATGCAAATCGAAGAGCAAAAATGCTGGCCTGACACCCTCAACCTGTGTCTCCAAGCGCCACTGTGTAAGCTGCTCACGCAATTGCAACTCACGCTCACAGGGAGCTATCCGTTTCTCCAAGTCGACTTGAACCTCCAGAGCGCGGTGTTTGGCGCGCTGCGCATCAACGCTCCATCTCCAGCAAAACCAGATCAGCCCGCCAACGTATAACGGTAACAATACCCCCCATTGCTGCCATGTCTCAGTGAACAGCATGCTGCCATCTATCGACAAGCGAGGGCCATAGTCACGCACCAGCACCGTCACCCAGTACAACATCGCGACCATCACGGCCGCCCGTGACAAAGTTTTAAAGAATCGCAAAAGCATGACGCCAATCATCCACACATAGGAGGGGGAAATTTCATTAGCCCATCAGGGGGTCGCCACAGGCTCTGGGGCATAGATCAAGATCTCGACGCGCCGGTTACGTGCACGGTGCTCCACACTGTCGTTTGGGAACAGTGGCTCGGCAGCACCTCGACCTTCGGCCTTGAAGCGCAGAGGGTCACGCTTGTCGCCCACCAACACCTTCAGGATTGACTGGGCGCGTGCGAGCGACAGCGCTTCATTGGACCCCAGTCGTCCAGCCACGGGGGTGTCGTCACTGTGGCCAATAACCTGAATCCGGCCCTGCCACTCGCCCAATGCCTGTGCAATTCGCAACAGCAGCGAACGCGTCTGTTCGGCAATCTCGCTGCCACCGCTGGCAAACAAACCAGTGGAACTGAGCACAATGCGCACGCTCCGCCCATCATCAATAAGCGTCAGGCGATTGGCCTCGATGTCGGTGGCCAATTTTTCGGCCAGTGTTTGTGCAACCGTGGTCGACTGTGCCGGGCGCAGCGCTTGCAGAGCTTGCAGTTGTTGATAGGAGCGCTTCTCGAAGTAAAGTGCTCCGGCCCCCGCCAGCACCAGCAAGCAAAAACAAAAGCTCCACCAGAACAGGCGTTCGCGCCGACTGAAATAGTCGTGGTTCAAGGTGAGCAAGTGCTCATTCAAACGCACCTTTGGATGATGGCCCCGCTGCAACCGAATGGTTTCGTAAAGCTGACGCCTGCGCAACGCCAAGGCCGCACGCCCCTCGCTCTGAATGCGATAGCGCCCTTCCAGTCCGAGTGCCAAACACAAGTACATCAATTCCAGCAGCGCCAGATTCTCCGCAGGTCTGAGTTCAGCCGCATCAAGGTGAACGAAGAAGCCTTCCCCACCGGCTGTCTCGTTGTGAAAGATCATCAACAGGCTTTGCTTGGACCACGCGCCCTGCCCCCAGCCACAGTTGGCAATCACCTCGTCGAGCAACGTACAGAGCGCATACTTGGCGTGCTCCTGGGTATGCTGATCGATCCCCGCTTCCAGCGCATTGCGCTGAAAACTACGCACTTGGGTAATCAGCCGGGCGCGTAGCTCATCGATATCCGGAGCATGATTCAAGCCACGCAACGGCACGACTTCGTAGAGCAGATCGCCTGCCAACTGCACCAGCACTTCATTTGCCGAAACCGAAACGGTACGTGCCGGCTCATCATAGCCATCATCGAGTGGCCGTTTGCGTCGTGACACCCAGCGGCGCCAGTAACCTGGCTTAGCGGTACTCATTGGCCAGCCTTAATGGCCCAGAAAGCCAACTGCAACCCTGGAAAATCCCCGGCAAGATGCAAACCAAACCCGGCGCTGCTGCTCAAGCCAGCCCACAAGGGATGTTCACTTTCCAGTTCGAAATAACTGAAGCCTGCGTAATACGGCAGCTCACGTGGCGCGGCAGGCAATACATGCACCTTCAGACCGGGTAACTGCAGGTCAACCAGGTCACGCATACACTCGATCGGGCCAATTTTCAGGTTGTGCGGGAAACGTTTACGCAGCTCATCGTCAGGCAGTTGCGCGCGTACAGCCAGCACGAAACGCGCCGATCGATACAGCTGCGAGTCGGGCACCGACGCAAAGCGTACCCCCAACTCTCTGTCACTCAACGCCAGCGGAACCACATCGGAGCCGGCTTCAGCACTCAGGGCATGACGAAGGTCCTGAATCACTGGTGTAAAGCAGTCGGCCAATTGATCGTGGCGGTAGATTGGGTATTGCTTGGGCCGCTTATTCTCTTCAACAAAAATGGCCAGATCACCGGCCAACGTTACCAGCGAACGATAGAGCTGCTCGGGGTGCAATCCCTCGCGACTGGCCAGTTGTACCAGCAAGGGTTGAGCGCGATTGAGCGTTTGCAGCATCAAAAAGTCCTGTACTTCGGAAACCCCGCCCAGCCCCTGCACGCCAAGGTTCGCCGCCAGCGTAAAGGCGCGCTGGCGAACACGCCCGATGATGTCATCGACAAACTCCGCAAGCTTTGGCGAACGCCGCCAGGCCATAACCGGCGCAATAAACTCCTCATCCAATAACACTTGTCCCCCGGGTGAACGCTCAAGCACCCTGGCGACAGGTAAAAACACATGGGAGACCACCACATCCTGCTCACGCGCCAACTTCATGTTCAGTTGACCCAACTGCAACGTCGCCACCTCACTGCCCTGTACGTTGCTATCAGGGACGCACGCCTCAACCACCCGATAGCGCGCGAGGCTGTCGGCAGAAGGCGCCGTTTCCGTGTCCACACCGTGACCGCGTTGCAGCGCCAGCGCTAATACCACCGGCTGGTCCCGCTCCCCTTCCACCACTGTGTAGCGCAACAATGCCAGTTCATCGTCGCCAAGCACAAAAAAACTGCCATCCGGCAGCACGCCTGCGCACTCGGTCAATACTATGGACCCCAGCGCCAACTGCCCCTTGTCAATTTTAAGCGCGGTAAACCCCCAGGCATCGACTTGCAGTGCACGCAGTGCTTGAACCAGTTGGGCTTGAATGTAGCGTTCGTGTTGTTGGAAGTGTTGAGGCTGAAGGAACATGCCTTCGGACCACACGACTTTAGGTTGGTTAATCATTCGTTTGTAGCTCTATCATTGAGGGGGCCATGAACTCGATGGCATGCCGTCCGATCTGGACGGATAGCTCTGGGGTCTTGCGTTGATCCAGCAAGGTGATGGCTCGCCAGCGCGCCTGATCAATATCGCGGTACTCGGCAATGATGCCGATGTAGCGCATGCGTGATTCGGGGATGAAGTGGTAGCGATAACGTTCGCCGGGGCGCAGCACAACCACCTCCTGCCCCAGCCAGTCAGCGCGTAAAACCTGCTCGGCCGCCGAACTCAATTGAGCCAGGCTGGCTTGCTCGAAGGCTTGACGATGCCGCAGTTGAAACACCTGCACCCGCACCGGCGATGGCCTGCCGTAAAGGTTGCGATTGGCGTCCAGAGACGTCTGCAAGGCAAGGGTCAGGTGAGGGTCCGCGACGGGCTCAGGTACGGGCTCGGCCAAGAAGCTGCAACCGGTCATGCACGCCAGCAATCCGCTCGCCAGCCACCACCGTGCCAACGACTCAAGCCTGACCATTGTCGGCTTCCTCCGGCAGTGTTGCAGCGACGGGCTGAGCTGCATCAGCACCGGTAGCAGCACCACCGCCACCGCCGTTGATATCGACCTTTGCAGAGCCGTCAATCGTGACTTGGACGCCATTGATCGCCACGCCCGAAGCGCTGAGTACCAAGGAGCTTGAACCGACCTTGAGCACCAACTCACTGCCGGCTTCAAGGGTGATCGTTTGCTGACCTTTGAGGTCCACACTGCCTGCGGTCAAATACTGTTTGCCCTCAACTTGTGAGTGGCTGTCCCCGTCAATACTCAACGAGCAGTCCTTGCTTACCTTGACATTGCGACTGCCTTCCACCGACTCGTGCAGGTCCTTGGCAACCTTGACGAACTGGTTGGCTCCCGTGCTGATATGCCAATCGTTGCCCACACTGACGAACGCGTCATTGCCCACCGTGACATCCTGGTTGCGCCCCGCATAAATCAGCAGTTGTTCTGCGTCCTTCTTGTCTTCAAAACGTAGCTCGTTGTACATCTGCTGGTCGCCAAGCGATTGCGATTTGAAGCCAGAGCGTGAAGCCTGGTCGGGTAAATCCCAAGGTGGCCGGGTTCCAGCGTTATAAACGCCGCCGACCACCAGAGGTCGGTCCGGGCTGCCGTCCAGAAACTGCACCACCACCTCCTGCCCTACGCGCGGCAAGAACATTGCGCCCCAGCGTTTGCCAGCCATCGGCTGGGCGACACGTACCCAGCAGGAACAGTTTTCGTTTTCCTTGCCGCTGCTGTCCCAATGAAATTGCACCTTGACCCGGCCATGCTTATCCACCCACTGTGGCTCGCCGGATTTACCCACCACAAAGGCGGTCTGCGGCCCGCTAATGACCGGCGTTGGCGTGCAAATGGGCGCACGGAATATCTGGCTGGTTTTGATCACCTCAACCGAGCCTTCAAAACGAAGCTCGCCAAGCCCGCCCGTCGACTCCGGGCAACTGCCTGTCAGGGTTGATCGCACCACCAGGTATTTGGCGTTATGAGCCGACTGCGGATGATCGGTGAGTTCGAAGCGGTGACCAGGCGTCAGGTAGGGTGTCGAGTGGGTCGCGTGCGCCACGCATTGGCGGGTGAGCAGAGCCTGCGCCTGTACCTTGGCGAATGCATCGCCGGCACGCTGATCGGCAAAGAAACCGGGGTACGACGACCGCTCATAATCGTCCAGCTCATAACCAGCAGCGACAGCGCTCTCGCCGCGTTGAACGCTAGCCTCACGGCTATTGGCCTTGCTGAAATCGTAGTCATGCAGCGAGACCTTTCCCGTCGTCATTTCAGACCGCGATACCCAACTGAAAACGCTGGCGATGAAGTGGGGCTGGTGCGGTCTGTAGCTCATTTTGTCGCAGTGAGCCGCCGTTTTGTGGGCGCTCATGGCATCGACGATAACCAACTCGTGGCTACCGTCCTTAAAAGTGAAAAAATAATAGAGCCCTGCACGCTCCATCAGTCGGCTGAAAAAATCGAAATCGCTTTCGCAGTACTGCACGCAGTATTCCAAGGCGTCATAGCGCCCCGTCACTTGCCAATCCACCGTACCCGGGTACTCGTCCAGCACCGCCGTCAGCACCTCGACTACCGTTTTTTCCTCAAAAAAACGATTGTGGCTCGCCAGCGTCAACAACCACAGCCACGGGCGCAACGTCAGCGTGTAGCGCCCCTGCTGACCAAATCGATCATCTTGGGCTACCGCGCTGATATGCCCGTGTACCCAGCGCACACCGCCATCGGAAGCACTCAAGCCGACACCCAGTGTCTGGCCGAGCAACCGATTGGCGTCCAACTCGGTTTTGCTGCCCTGTACCTCAAGGGTGTACTGCGCGAGCATGCTCAGCCCCTCGCTCGCTTCAAAATGAATCAGCGATAACGTGCCGGCCGCTGAAGGCGCCTTGATCTGACTAGCCTTGAAACTGCTCATCATGCGACTCGCTTAATCATGAGATCAGTGTTTTCCGGGTGCCTGGATCCGCAACCTGAATCAGGCCTGCCCAGGTGCAGGAGCAGGTTGCGGTACTGCCCAAAGCACGGAGTTTGCCAATCAAGGTCTTTGTAACGTCGGGAATCCATGGCGTGACCGTTACCGGCAAACACGGCATCGGCGTCAATGCCCCCATCGCTGCCGATGTCGCCGCCGCGACCTGTGGGTTGGCCAGGGAGCTGCACATTCCAAACGAGCAGATGTTGACCATCGGCAGATGATCCATGATGGACGCCGCCAATTGCCCCTCGGCAAACACTCGATTGATGGGCAGTACAATCAACTTGGCTTGCGTATTGCCGAAGGAACAACGTAACGAAGCCCCCATGACCACCTGTGCCGGCATATGCCTTTGCTCCTGAATCAATCACTGAAAAAAACGTGCCGCTGTGAAACGCCAATGCCGATGCGTGCGCGGCTCGCCGACAGCCGCCAACCAGGTTGCCTGGCCCAGCGGCAACTGGCTTCCCAGGCGCAACTGCACGACCTGTGCAGGATCGAGCTGTAATTGAAGGTCCCATTGAAAAGTGCGGCCGACATAACGCTCGACCAACTGATAGAGCGGCAAGAGGAACGCTGCGCCGGGTAAAAGCCTCTGGTAATCGCACCACGACAGTGGCCCCAGTTGCAGCGTAAAACTGTGTTGGACATTCCAGGCATGCTTGCCCACTAGCGTTGCCACGCCCAGTTGGCTGGACTCCCGCTGACGTCCGAGCCTGAGGCATTGCTCAGGCTCTAAGGCTGCACGCCGCCCAACCAAAGTTTGCACACTGACCGGCACCTGCAAAAAGTCCCTGACCATCGCAAGTAAACCGCGAGCACTGCGTCGCTGGTCGACCATCTGGTTGACGTAATAAGTTCCAGCCTCGGGTAATGCGCTCATTCGTGCGGGTGAGAAAGCCGATACGTAGTCGCGAAAGCGATCGTGTGCTGGCCGATCAGCCGACACCACCGGGCGAGCCATGGCCCAACTGCGGTAGAGCAAACTCAACAAGCGATGATGAAAGACATCGAGAAAATGCGCGGCGCCAGGGTCGTTATGATTGACCTGCAACGACAATAGCCTTTCACTGAAATGTAATGGCATCGGCCCATTAACGCCGGTCAAACCGAAGAAATTGACCATCAGGCAGGCCGCTTGCCCTTCACGCAAGCGCCAACCGGCAATCATCGCCGGCTGAAACGCCAGGGACACTTGCTGCGCCAGACGCACAGGGTCGTCGCGCAGATGGTCAGCGGTCCCCCAGCGTGGCATCTGCGGGTAGGCAGACTCAATACAGCGCATGGCACTGAAAAATTCATAGCGCCATGGCCATTGACCTAAAGAGGGTCGGCGAGTCACAAGGTCATGCATTGAGTCGCCCTCGCCCGCCATGTCTTGATATGACCGCGTGTCACACTGTGCAACTCGGTCTCGGTGAACGAGTTAAGTGCGGAGTAATGTGCGAAGAACGCCTCCAGTATCGAGCCGAACGCGTAGGTTCCTGTGCTCTCACAAGCGCCGTCGTCCAGCGTCAATATGAGTTTTAACCCTCGGCCAAACGTCACCGGGCCGGGCCCCGGAAGCCGTCGTGTGGTCACCTGTGCACGCAACGAATGGATAGCCTGTAACAGCCTGCTGCTCACGCTATCGTCGGCGATGTATAAGGACAGCAGATCGCACAGCGCCCGCGCGCCCGCCTTGCCATCCTCTTCGGCCAACGGCAAAAAGTTGCGCGAAAGATGGCGTATCGCTTGCCATTGCCGCTCCCCCTGAAGCGGCGCGGGTACCGGCTTGGAGGGGCCGGCGACACAGCGCACGGACAAGACTGGCGCACTGACATCGAGTGCAAAATCCGTGTTGCCCTGCCCCAGTGGCATCCTCAACGGTAAATCACGATTGGAGCACCGTACTTTCAGCGCCAGTTGCTGAAGGTCACTCTCGCCTTCGGGAAGCGAAGCGATAACCAACGATAGGCTGACCTCGCTGCCTTGATAGTTGGACTCACGGCTCATCGCCCTGTCGGGCCTGCGGCTCAGACCGCGATGCAACTGATAGAAACCCGCCGGTTGCACACCGCTGCCAGCCAGTGCCTGAGGCGCATAGAGAGGCAAAAACACCAGCCGTTCCCTGGACCCAGCGCAATAACCATGCACCGAGAGAACGTCCAGCACCTCGTGGGCCAGACGATTGGACTTGTCGACAACCACCGGCAACTCTTGGCGGTGCGGGTCGTACGCAACGTGATCGGTATACTTGGCAAACAGGTTGATCGCCGGCGCACAGAACAGCGCAAAACTGCTGACATCCAAACGTGCGGGGAGCGGTAACGTGAGTGGCCGAAATAGAATTACCAACTCCAGCTGATCAGTGCGACATGCGCGCACCGCCGGCCCTAATCCGCCTAAAGTCACGAATCTTTGGGCAGGCGCGAACGCCAAAAACTGTCTCAGCTGGGCAAACGCTGAATTGCTCAACGATAAGGGTACTTGCCGCCCCTCCTCGCCTGGCTCCCGATAGGTTTGCGTTATCTGGTGCGGTTCGATCAAATGTTCCCATGGTGCATCACTTTCGGCCGGTCGCACGAGTACGCCACACGCATGTGCCAGCAACGCCTCCTGTAAAACCATCGGCAATGAATCGCTGCCAGGCAGAAACAATGTCAGCGCCTCAAGTGCCAATTGCTCGAAGCGTAGGCCCGAGGTCGTGCGTACATTCAAGCGCAACGCAGACACGGCTTGATCGGCCAACGCCGACGGCAAACCTTTAAGCAATCGGGAGCTGGGAAGGTAGCCCACAGATTCCAGACGAATCGGCCACAACGTGACCGGCGCAAGGGTTCTGAACTCGCAACGAGGCACTTGCCCCTCGCGATCCAGGCTTGACCGCAGGGCCGTATCGCTGGGGAGGGTATAGCCCGACACCAAGCTGCCCTCTTGCAGGTCCGGAGCAAACTGGACCACCGCCATTGAGGGCACCGGCAGCAAAAACTGTGGTTGAATCAACGCCAACAGGTTCTGTGTGAACGTTGGAAATTCCGCCTCCATTTGCAGTTGCACGCGGGCGGTGAGAAAACTCAAGCCTTCGAGCAAGCGCTCCACCGACGGGTCGGTGACCTCGTCAGGGCCCAACCCCAAAGCGCTGGCCACCTTCGGGTAATCCCTGGCGAACTCACTGCCCGCCTCGCGCAAAAAACTCAGCTCGCGCTCATACAAACGTAATAGGCGATCATCCATGATGCTTGCCATATGGCTGGACGCTCACTTCACCGCTCTCGGTATTCCACGAAGCCTGCAACCGAAACGACCACTGCGAGGCGCGGTGGCGGGTTTCGCCTTGTAACAAAAACTTGAAATAGCTAGAGCTACCAGAACCAGGCAACAGTTGTACCTGCAAAGTATGGCTGAGCACCCGGGGTTCAAAATCTCGAATCAAGGTACGAATACGAAGTTCCAGTGCTTTGAGGTCAACGCTCGACAACAGCACACCCGCAAAATTACCGAGGCCACAATTGAGTACCGAGCGGGCAACCCGCGGCTGCCCGCTCAGTTCATAAAAGCAGCCCAACCCTGTTGAATTGAACAACTGTGCCAACTCATGACATAACCGCCCTACACCGTCTGGAGGCGCCGTCAGGTCATTGCCATAGGCACCGGTAGAGCTGGTCAAACGATCCAGCAGTGATGCTGTGGCAATAGACATACAGAAACCTCAACAGACTATTGGGCGGTTATCAAACAACCGAAGAAACCTATCAACCGGCTTTTTTGGCCAACAAATCGTAGGTTTTTTCAACATCGCCATTCTTGGTATTGCCGTTGAACTCAACGTACTTGAATTTGATTTTGGTGAAGCTCAAGTGAAGACGCTCGGTCGGGCGACTCTTGGAACCTTCAATGACATAGCTGGTGAGCAGCGCATCACTCAAGGTAATAATCAAATACGGCTGCGTATCTTCCGTACTGCCGCCGGTCTGCAGCACCGTCAGCGTGGCGACGCCCAAGGACTTGCCATTGGTCGATTGCAGAAACAGATCGGGGGAAGAAATATCAGTGGACTTCGTCAGGCTCATTTCCGAAATATTCGAAACGCCGGTTTGACGCTCGCCGTCATTAATCGCTACGTAACGGGAAGAACCAAAAGAGTACGAGTCAATAACGATCTCGCCCTTATGGTTCGCTTCGGTGCAGGTGCCTTTAATCTCGGTTTCAAACTTGAGAGCAATCATGATGAGCCTTCTGGTTCAGGAAAATAGTGCGTTGAATAACAGCTTGAGCGCGAAACTCGTCGGCCTCAGTTCTTGACGGAGGGCAGTTGAGAAACCAGGCGCAGCGAGACGGTCAGGCCTTCCAATTGGTAATGCGGGCGCAAATAAAACTTGGCTTGGTAAAACCCTGGATTCTCCACAATGTCCTCGACCACAACCTCGGCACTGGCCAATGGTTTGCGTGCCTTATCGGCATCCGTCGCGGTACTTGGGTTGCGCTCGACGTAACGGATAATCCAGTTGTTAAGCCAGGTCTCCATTTCGGCGCGTGATTTGAACGAACCGATCTTGTCGCGCACGATGCACTTGAGGTAATGCGCGAAACGGCACGTGGCAAACAAGTAAGGCAGGCGCGCAGACAGCTTGGCGTTGGCTGTCGCGTCGGGATCACTGTATTCCTGGGGCTGGTGCAGCGACTGCGCACCGATAAAGGCCGCCAGCGTCGAATTTTTGCAATGCACCAACGGCATAAAACCGTTCTTTGCCAACTCCAACTCACGTCGGTCGCTGATCGCGATTTCCGTGGGGCACGTCATGTCCACGCCGCCGTCTTCAGTTGGGTAGGTGTGCAGGGGCAAATCACTGATCGCGCCGCCCGATTCAATCCCGCGAATACGTGAGCACCAGCCGTATTCTTTGAACGATCGGTTAATACTGACGCCCATGGCGTAAGCCGCGTTGGTCCACAGATAATTGTCGGCCTGCCCATCGGTCACTTCCTCGAAAGCGAATTCGTCCACCGGGGCCGTTTTAGCGCCGTACGGAATTCGCCCAAGAAATCTCGGCATTGTCAGCCCCACATAGCGCGAGTCTTCACTAGTGCGCAGGTTGCGCCACGCCGCATAATCAGCGGTTTGAAAGATCTTCGTCAGATCACGTGGGTTGGCCAGTTCACGCCAGGAATCCATCATCAGCACGCTTGGCATGGCCGCACTGATCAACGGTGCGTGGGCCGCCGCTGCAATCTTGGCCATTGAGGCGAGCAACGCCATATCCGGCGGGCTGTGATCAAAATAGTAATCGGCAATCAACACACCAAACGGTTCACCACCAAACTGCCCGTATTCATGCTCATAAATTTTCTTGAACAGCGGGCTTTGGTCCCACGCTGCGCCTTTGAATTTTTTCAACTCATGAGCGACTTCAGCCTTTGATGCATTGAAAAACCTGATTTTCAATTGCTCGTCGGTTTCCGTGTTGCTGACCAGATATTCCAGGCCCCGCCAGGCCGATTCAACGGCTTGAAAATTGGGGTGATGCAACACAACATTGACTTGCTCGGCGAGTTTTTGATCAATCTCGGCGATTAACGCTGAAATGGTACTTAACGTGTCATCGGCAATCAGCTGAGTATTGCGCAATGCATGCTTGGCCAGCGTGTGCACGGCCGACTGAATCAGGCCCCGGGCCTGCTCACTGCGAGGTTTGAATTCGCGTTGCAACAGATCATTAAACTCACTGTTGGAAACGACGACTGGAATGGACTGCTGAACAACACCAGACATGGATTACACCTGTTAAATAAGAATGGGAAACACGCGTCAAACATCCACTGCCGCATCGGTAGGCGGATTGCTCTGTGCCAGTAACGAGGCCATTAACACCGGGTCTTCCAGCAATTGAGCCATCAATTGTTCAGCACCGCTTTTACCATCCATGTACGTCAACAAGTTTGCCAGTTGATTGCGCGCTTCAAGTAACTCGCGCAACGGCTCGACATTGCGTGCGACCGCACCCGGGGAAAAATCTTCCATCGTGCTCATGCTCAGGGAAATCGCCAGGTGGCCGTCACCGCTGAGTTTATTAGGCACCGTCATTTTTACTTGAGGGTTGATCGCACCCATGCGGTCATCAAAGTTATCAATATCAATATCCAGAAACTTACGTTCAGAGAAAATTGGCAACAGACTGCGGTTCGCCCCTGACAAATCAGCAAACACACCGTTAACAAACGGAATGGCGACGGTTTTTTCTGCACCGTACAGTTCAACTTCATACTCAATTTGCACGCGTGGCGCACGGTTCCGGCCAATGAATTTTTGACCGCTGTTATTACTCGACATACGACTCGACCTGGTAAAAGTTTAATTAATCCGCGACGCGGCCGCCCAAGCGGCGCAAGTCGGTAACAGAGTTAGGTGCCAGTTCCTCGATAATATCGATGAAACTCATGGTGGTAATTCGGCGAACCCTGGCGATCAAAAAGGGAACCGGGCTTGAAGGTTCATGCCGTTGGTAGTACGAGCAGATCGCATCCAAGGCGCGAACCACGTCCTCCCGAGAGTCACAAGTGGAGCCAGTGCGTTCGTGGTTTTGGGCCCTTGAGACCGAAGATGCACGTTCTGAGGGTTGTACCGATGGCCGTTTCGTCACGACTAAACGTAAACGGTCTTCGACCACCCGCCCCCACTTTTGCAACGATTTGCTTAAGCCAAGAAAAGGTGAAATCCCCTGCACAGCGGTTTTTTCGTCCAGATCCGCCGTCATTTCATCAAGCACAGTGCGCAAAGCATTTATCAGCCCAAGACTGCGCATTAATTCAGTCGAGCAGTTGGGTTCTATCAACTGGGTCAACAGTGCCAACTGCTCGCTATGCTGCGCGCCCTCAGTGCTGCCAATAGTGTCCAGGTCCCCAAGGCATAGCGTTTGGCCTTCCTCGGTGCGTGCCAATACCTGACGCTTGAGCACGCCAATCACGGTGGACGGTACCACCAGCTCTGCCAGGGTATTAATCCGAATCAATGGATCGAACTGATCCTCGGCGACTAATTGCGGGTGCACGCTTTCCCAGCGGTGCCGCACCAACCAGGCTACCAGGCGCAAACCGCCCAGATAACCATTCAAGCCACAGCGGTCAAGCAACGCACGTGCCAGAATGACCATCACCCGCAGGTCCAGTGTCTGCTCATACAAACCTCGACATAGGGCCTCAACGTGCGGCCAATCTATAGCCTGGGTGACATACACATGCTCGCCGTATTCAACAGTTTCGGCTGTACGTGAAGCTTGCTCCAGCACGATGAATTCGGCCGTATACTCAAGGTCGCGGCCACAGGAGCGATTACTGAGCACGCTAATATATTCATCTACATAATTCATAAGCGCAGAGCGATCTCAGTGTTTACTTATTACAAGGCGTAAAGTTGCTTGACGCAGCGTTCAGTACAATATCAATTTGTGCCAATATTGAATGGGGTTATCCCATAGTCTTTCGACGCGTAAATAGTATGCGAATAATGCCAGACATACCAAGCAGTGAAACATTCGAGACCACGGCCTTCGCGCCACTCGAGTCATCAAGAGACTCCCCTAGCGTTGTGTCATTGCGATATTCAATATACCAAATGGGAGTGGTCAAACAGCCGCCATCAAACTCACTCGGAAAATCGTAAAAAAACCTTAAATCGCGCTGGGCCTGACAAGGGTTGTCGTATTCTTTCAGCTTGATCAACTTTTGCCCCAGCGCCGTGCCTTCTATCAACTGACACCGCCAGTCATGAAAGTACTCAAACAGAGGGCCGCACTCCAAAAACTGCGCGGAGGTAGGATCGACAATGAATGGCTCATCCGGATTATCGCGCTTACGTGAATCATCCAGATCATAGACAGCCACGACAAAGTGCGTATCGGTCGCTCGGGATAAAGTTTCCCAGATCAACATGCCTACTATGCGGTGTCGTACATTGTTCGCGCGTAATATACGCGCCACGTTAACCGCGCAGTCGAAACATTCATCTTGAGGATTCAGCATGCACTTGGCGATTTCAGGATCTCCCGTGATCAGCTCCTTTAACCGTTTAGATTCCATCATCCAGACCCTGTACAGCTGCCTGCTTGCCGCTCACCTGAGTAGCCACCGTCCGTATGGCTACAGGTCTTAATAGTCAGCTGCGCAAAGAAAGCAATAACGTTTACGTTTCCTTATCCAATCATCATAAACAGCCGACACAACGGCAAGTGAATAGCTGTGATTGTGCTCAATTCAGCCTGCCGTGTCTTTGCAAATCAAGTAGTTAGCGTTATTGCCTAGCCTGTCGGTAGCATCTAACACACGCACCGAGCCGGCTCACGCAACTAAGCTCGCCTTCTCATCCATAGCGCCATAATGACCAGCGCAGTTAAAGGCAAGCCATGGAATAAAATTATCACCTGGGCCGGCGTCCAGGCCAAATAGAACGGCCCAGCCACCAGCATCCCCACGCCGAAGCCCGCCATCTGAATCAGCGTCAATAAGCTGAATAACGGCAAACGCAGACTATCAGGCTCGCTTTGCGCACGAGAGATCAGCGCCACCTCGGATAACCCATCCCCCAACCCAGCCCACACTACCAGCAGCAGTGCCAGCCATAGCTCGGTTTGCTGAAAGGTAATGACAAAACCGCTGGACATCAGCGCCACGCCGAGCATGAACAAACGTTCCATGCCGTGGGTGCTACGGCCTCTCAATACGACGCTGGCCAGTCGTGCCCCAACGAACTTGCCACAAGCCCAGACCGCCAGCAGATAGCCCATGACCGTTTTCGCGGTGTCAGGCGAAATCAGCTGGGACAGTACCGGCCAGCCGACGTTATGCGCCGCGCTGCCGAGGGTGTCGAGCATGCTGATCAGCAACATGGCGGCCAGCACCGGCGCGCCACGCAGCCCCTTGGTCAACTCCTGCCATTCGGCGGCGAGCCCGCGATGGGCGGCAACGGTCGAGCGGTACAGCGCGCGCAAAGGCAAAACCAGGCAAGCGGCGATCACATAGGTAGCGATGTTGGCGGCAAACACCGCTTCAAATCCTCCCGTGGCGATCAGCAAGCCGGAGAGCAAACTGCCGAAAACCGCACCGGTGGCCGCCGCCGAGGTGATCCATGCATTGGTATTCACCCGTTGCTCTGGCGCGACCCAGGTGGGCAATTGGCTATTGAGGCCGATGGCGAACAGCGAATTGCACAGTCCGATACCAAAGGCGATAAAAGGCAACAGGTTAAGTTGATGGGCCGGTATCAGCACCAACAACGGCATCAGTAACAACGCCCTCGCCAAGTCCAGCCCAGCCAAGGTGCCACGGCCGGCGAAGCGGCGAAAAAACGGGATGCCAAACAGGCTGGCGACAATTCCGCCGGTGACCCGGCACGCCAGGAAAATGCTGACAAACACTACGCTTTGACTAAGCCAGTACACATACGTGGAGAGCGCTACCAGGTTGAGGAATGCACCGAAATCCGAAACACCGCGGGCAAAGATGATCAGGCGTGCGTTGCGGATCGATAGGTACAACTGTCGATCATCGCTCATGTCGGCTGCGCCTCTTCGACCCTACGTAGACTGACCAGCAGTACATCGCGCCAGGCGGGCCCGGTGTCTACCAGCGCTCTCACGTCACCGGCGCGGTGGTAGTAAGCACGATCATTGATCACGATGGTTTCGAGAAACTGCTCCATTGCCACGTCGAGCATGCAGCGTTGCTCCGTCTCGTCAGCAAACACCTGCGATACCACCGGCACTGTATTGCGCTCGCCTATAAAGTGCATGAACACCCAATCCAAACCGTCCTGATGAATCCCTGAGGTCGTCGGGCTGCTCGACTGCCCATCCGCCCGTACCCGGAACTGATGAATATCAATCGTGCAGGGCTGATCGCCAAGATGCGGTGCAATCACCGCAAGGTCGGTGGCCAACAACTTCCGCATGAGTGGATGCTCGATAAAGCCCTCCTCGCAATAGCTTAGGTGGTTCACGCCCTGGCGGTAATTAACGGCATAGGTGACCGTCGATTTGAACGCGGCATCCCTGTCGATCTGTAACTGGCGGGACGGCGACAAGCGATAGCGCAAAATGCGCCGCTCGCGATGGGTGTACGCCCTGAACGCCTCGTCGCGCACCAGATTGTTCCAGTACGCGCGAAAGCTTTGCTCGTCGCCGGGCTGAGCATCGATCAACTCGCGAAAGTCTCGGCGATGGCAGTACTGATGCTCGCGCAGGTGCGCTGAAATCTGTGAGATGTCCATAGCGCTATCCTGCGTCCGGCATATCGATGATTACACGTAAGTGTTGTTTTATCGCATCATGCAAGGCATGGGCGTCTGCGGCATCGTCAACCTTGGCCCAGCATTTGAGCAAGTAGTGTTCCTCGATATCTGCATCGATACAAACGCCGGCCTCTTGCTGGGCATATTCGAGTACCTGCTCGTTTTCAGCCAGATAGCCCGTACCTTCAATACCTTTAAAGTGACCACTGTGATCCGGATAGATCGCCAACATCGCGTAACGTTGCGGGGCGTCGGCGACCTTTTGCACTGCGGCACCCAGCTGCACATCTATCCCCTGCTCGCCCAGCAGTAGCGAGAGATACACGTGGTAAGGGTTGATTGCCGCAATGTCACGGAATGCCGCGTTGACATAGAGGCCGCCCAGGCGCGGGTTGATCTCAATGGCCACAGGCCCCGCCTCAGTCATCCGGAACTCGAAATGCACCACGGCGTTGGTCAACCCTGTAGCGTTCAAGCAGTCAACGGCATACTGACGGATCTGTGCGCACTGAGCCTGGTTGAACGACGTCGGCGGAGAAATCAGCAGGTTCTCGAGGACCGTGCCGCTGCGCTCGGTCAGCAGTAATTTTTCATTGATCAGCAGCGGGTAGACCCGTTCGCCCGCAATCACACATTCCACACTGCCTTCGATGCCGGGAATATAGCCTTCCAGCAAGATGCTACGCCCTGGCACATAGTCACGCCCAAGCCCATCCTCAGACGGCAAGGCGTGCGCGCAGCCGTAGAAGTCCGCATAAGCCGCGGCGCCATGATCACTTACAAAATGCGCATAGTGGCTGCGTAGCTCCGCCCAGTTGGAACACTTCTTGATAAACGCCGAGGCACCGCCAAAGGGAGGTTTGGCGATCAGTGGATAGCCCACGTGCGCAGCACCTTGCTGGAGTTCCTGTTCGTCGTTGCACAGCGCGGACGGCACCGAACGCAGCCCATGCTGTTTCAACACGCCGCGCATCAGGAACTTGTTATTGCACACTGCTATCGCTTCCGGGCGGCTGTACACCAGACCGAGCTGCTTGCAGACGCGCGCGACTATGCAACCCACCTCACCTTGAGCAGACGGGTGACCTGCCTGGCAGAAGATCGCGCGCACGTTGTATCGCCCATCCAGTTCACCGATTAACTCAATAATGGCCGTTTCACTGAGCGTTTCCAGCAAGAACACTTGATCACTGTCATCACACAGCCGTTGCAAATGACGACGTCCCAATAATCCGGCCGTCAAACATTTCAGCCCTTGCTCACGGGCGACGGCAAAGTGTGGTTCACGGTAGCGGTAACGAGTAGAAGCACTGTCATCGATATCAATAAAAAGAATAGCGTCTTGGTTCATCATGGGTACTGCCTCAATCCGTAAGTCCGTTCAGGCGTCATGCCAACTGCACCATTGATTTTCCCAGTTACGAAAGCAGTAATAGCGCTGCCCGTCGCGGATTTCGAAGTGCGGCAGATCTTCAGGTTTCTCAAAATCCAGCAGCGGGACGGTGAACTTGCCTTGTGCGTGCGGCAGCACATATTCGGGCATTGCGATGTTGGAGACCCGTCGTTTGAGACGTCCCATGATGGCGATGGCGTGGCTGATAGAGGCCTTATACTCGGATGCGCCCGGGGAAAACGGCATGAAGTGGTACAGGTAATACGGTTTTACACCCAAGCGATAAAGATCGATGAACAGCTTATGCAACGTGGCTTCATCATCATTGACACCCCGCAACAATGGCATATTGGAGAAGACGATCGGCACCACACTCTGGATACGTTTAACCGCCGCGGCAAAATCGTCGCTGAGCTCCAGCGGATGACACACATGCACGCCGAAGGCATTAACCTTGTACTTCTCCAGCATCGCGATCAACGCATCGGTGACGCGAAAGGGGTTGAAGCTCAGGGCACGTGAATGAATTCGGATCAACAGGTCGTCACTGATCGAGCGTAACGCTGCCAGGTTCTCTTCCAATCGGCGGTCAGCCAGCATCAGCGGGTCACCACCGCTGAGGATGACCTCTTCAATGGCCGGGTTGTTGCGTACGTACTCCACCGAGTCCAGGAACGAGTTGGTGTTGGCATTGGCCTTTTCAGTATCGACCTGCAAGGTACGCAGGGCTTCGAAGCAGAACTGACAGTACGCGTTGCAGGTGTTGGTCATCCGCAAGATAACGCGGTTATCGTACTTGTGCTGGCAGATGGGGGTTTTCATCTCATGATGCAACTCCCAGTTCTCCGACGTGCCGTCATAGTCACCCGGCACGTTTTCATTCCAGTAAGGCACAACCTGTCGCCACAGCGGATGGTCCGTCACCTGACCGCTATCGAGCGAACGCATAATCAAATCAATATAGTACGGCGTAATTTGCATCTTGCGTTCTGACAAATTGCGTTAAATAGGGGCGGTCCCCTCTCCCCTCCAACCGCCGCAAGCCTTGCGAAGCGAGGGCTCATCGCGCACGGCACTTTTCTGCTGCCAACGCCAATCAGTCCACTGAATCGAACGATGGGATATCTGATCCAAAATCGACATTTTCTCTGAAGCCTCTATAAGTGGCGCGTGTGCAGGGAAAGGTAGGATGGACGGTTACGTCGAACCTGTATTACTCTTGAGTTCAACTCGCGCCTGCGCAAGATCAACGCTAAATTAACGCTCAGGCTGTCACTAATCATCAGTTGTGTAAAAACAGGACGGAATTGATATCACTGGCGACATTTCGTAAAGCAACCTAGTCCGCGAAGCCATTACGCTTGGCAACTTCGAACAAATGAACCAGAGAAAAGACATTGAGCTTTTCCAGTAGCCGCGCCTTGTAGGTGCTGATTGTCTTGTTACTTAGCTGCAAATGGTTGGCTATCTCCTTATTACTCATCCCCCGCACAAGCAGCTCAAATGTCATTAACTCGCGGTTGGAAAGCGTATTGATAAGTAGCGCCTCATTGGCGAAACTGTCACTGACCGCAGGCAGTCGATCAATGCCATGAGGCACATAAGCCCCGCCTTTCATTAACAGGTTGACGGTCCTTTGCAACTCTTCAACCGTGCACGTTTTCGACAAAAACGCCGACGCGCGCGCCGCACGGCAACGATTGTAATAATGGCGCGCCGCACAGGATGTCAGCACCAGGATTTCAATACTCTTATCGAAGCTGTAAATCTTCTGCATCACCTCCAACCCCGCGATTCCGGAGAGCTGGATATCCAAAATCACTAAATCAGGTTTATGCTCACGTACCAAGGCAAGGCCATCGGTACCATTACTAGCCTCTGCTACCCAGGCGAAGTCATCCTGACTTAGAATGGATTTAATAGCCGCTCGCACAAGCGGTTGCCCATCAATAACAATGACTTTGAACATCAGTACCCCAGCGTTTCAGTCAGATAAACTATAGGAAACTTTTCATCCGACAACCCTACACACGCGGCGGCTGTTACTTAACTAAAATACTAATCAACCAAAGAAATTAACAACTTATCACCCCCCCCTTGTGCAGCCAGAACCCTCAAGCAGCTCAGATTAATAGCACGCCTGCACTGACGCCCGGAATTCGCAGTCGAGCCAGCCACGTGCCGGCCCCGCATTAATTGTTAATTCACGGTTATTCACTTTGCAAGGGGTGGAATTTGCCTGAGCCTAGGCGCGCCCTCACTGCTGATCAGAACATGTGAGGCATGCTCCTGTGTTGTATAACTCTTTCCCTGAGAAACTTATGAAGCTTATTAATATCCTGTCGGCTATCAGCTTGGCCTGCATCACCTCCCAGGTCTTCGCTAACCAGAGTGACTTGACCCTTAGTCACTTCAAAGGCCCGCTCTACATCGTTGAAGACAAGGAGTATGTGCAGGAGAACTCAATGGTCTACATTGGCGAGCAACACATCACGGTTATCGGCGCAACCTGGACTCCCGCCACCGCTGAAAAGCTGGAGCAGGAAATCAGGAAAATCAGCCCCCTGCCCATCAAGGAGGTGATCAACACCAACTACCACACCGACCGTGCGGGAGGTAACGCCTACTGGAAGAAACTCGGCGCCAGTATTGTCTCCACACAGATGACCTATGACCTGGAAAAAAGCCAGTGGCGCAGTATTGTCGACTTTACCCGGCAAGGGATGGAACACTATCCGGTCCTTGAACAAAGCCTGCCGGACCAGGTTTATCCGGGCGACTTCGCCTTGCAAAACGGTCATGTTCGAGCGCTCTATTTAGGCGCGTCTCACACCGAAGATGGGATTTTTGTGTATTTTCCAGAAGAACGTGTCTTGTATGGAAACTGCATCCTCAAGGAAAAGCTGGGTAACATGACGTTCGCCAATCGCAGCGAGTACCCGAAAACCCTGAAGAAATTGCAAGGGCTTATCAGCAGCGGTGAGTTGCCCGTTGAAGCGATCATCGCAGGACATAACTCACCGATACAGAGCGTTGAGTTGATTGACCATTATCTGAACCTGCTCGAACACGGCGAGCAGTAACAGCCAGTGCGGGTGAGCTCAGCGTGATGAAATATCGCGACTGCGCTCACTCCCCAGACACAATACACGCTCCAGCTCTTTGATATAGAAACACGGCGTGTCCGGGTTCAGGTCTAACTTATAAAAGGTCAATTGTGACGCATAACTGGATAAATAAGCGTAATTAAAAGCGACATCTCGATCCCGCACTGACATGCTTCTAAGCAGCTCATTACCGCCTGTTGGGTTAGTCATAAATCGTGCACTACCGAAGAAGTTATTAACCAGCTCAAATGAAAACTTCTGGCTATCATAGTTAATTTTCTCAAAATCATGAATTTGATTTCCGTGCGATTGAAGCCTGATCAGCACATTTAAGACTTCGCCACTGCTCATGATCATCGAGCCGGTGGTGAAACAAGCGCCTTTAAGTACGTCTTTACGCGATGCTGATGAATACATCAAATGCAAGGCCACGAGTACCACGATGCCCACCAGCAGTCCAACACTGCGCTTGCTCACTTCAGGCACCTGTCTAGCTGTTCGTCGGTCAAGAGGGCTAACTTCGAATTATGCACTGAAACAAATTCCACCGTACTGCCACTGATGCAAAGGATTTCGTAAAAGCTGTGCATCGTATTTAAAATCACCGTGCCGGGCACTTCCACCAAACTCTCCATGCGCCGTAGCACCGGTGCCATGCTGACTTTTAGCCTCTCGACTTCCGGCGTAGTTGCACCGGTGTACCACACGGTCAGCAAACCTTGCGTGTCTGTTTCTTTGACAAAGTCCGGCTGCAGCCAAAGGTTCCAGTCAATCCGCCAAAGAAAACTCATCGCCAATATCAGCGTCGCGCCCATCAAAATATTCTCAGTGCTTAGCCGGCTTCTCAGCCATGAGAGCCTAACCTGCGGCACTTGCGGGCTTGGTGCGACGCCTAATGTTAAAGGAACCGGAGCGCTCATGTCGCTAACTTGCCCGGGCGCAACCAAGAACTCGGAGTTGAACTGGTAACCCCTTCGCGGAATGGTCTGGATGATCTCACGATGCTCATCATCGGCCAGCAGCTCCCGAATCGTTGAAATAGCCTGGTTCAGGCTGTTCTGCCCAACGATACGGTCAGGCCAGCCAAAGGCAAAGATTTCATCGCGACTGACAATGGTGTCTGCCCGGTCAATCAGAATTTCCAGGATGCGACTGGAACTGTACCCCAGCTCAACTTTGCGCTGGTTATTATGTTCATGAATAACCAACGTATTGTGCAAGGGCCAAAATATAACTTGCCGCCCTTCAGAAGCACACTGGATTAATACTTTTTTAGCTTCCGCTTGAATACCCTTATCGCTCGACGTCGGGTCAATCGATGACTGCATGCTCATTTCCCTGCAATGATAACGGTGAGTACCTATGTCTTTAGATCACTCGGTTCATATCCGGATGAACTAACGAGAAATACCCATGCACCAAGTCTTCTGCAGTCAAGTCCTTTGAATAAAACCAACCTTGGGCGGTGACTGCCCCTAAGGCAAGCAGGCGCTCCACTTGCTCGGGTGTTTCGACCCCTTCGACGATAACGTTGAGTTTCAGGTGCCTGGCCATATTCAGCAAATGGACCAAAATCGTATTGGCGCGTCCTTGATCTTTTTTGCTCGCAAAGCAACGGTCAATCTTAAGAATATCCAGAGGCAGGAAATCCAGATAAGACAAATTGGAATAGCCCGTACCGAAGTCATCCAGGGCGATCTTATGGCCCTGGTCGCGCAATTGATTCAAGTGCAGGATGGCTTCGCGTTTATCAAGTACGACACCTTCAGTGACCTCAAATACAATGCGTGACGCGGGGATGCGATATTGACTCAATAATTGTTGAATAAACGCGGGAAACGTGGGGTCGGATACATCTTGAGAGGACAAGTTTATATTTATATAAAACTCATCACATGCCCACAGCAGGCACGAGTAATCTTCAATAACGCGCTGACAAATCCAACGGGTTGTCAACGGCATGATGCCGGAACGTTCGATCAACGGTATAAATACCGCAGGACTTATCACCTGTCCTTTATGGGTCCAGCGTAGTAATGCCTCAGCGCCGACCCACAGGCCAGTGTTCATATTCGCTATCGGCTGATAGTGCACGCTCAACTCACCGTTAACCAAGCCTCTGCAAAACCTTGCTTGCATCGAAAAATAATACGTATAGACCGAGGTGAAAACCTTATAAAGCCCAATAATGGTACATGCCCCAGCGACCGACACGAACAATAAAACACAATACTCTATAAAGGCATAGATTTTAGCCAATAGCGAAGGCCACTCCTCACCTGTGGCCTCATAGTTACCCAAGGTTTTCAACTCACTCAACATGCCGGGCTCAAAACCAGAGAAGTTACCATTACTCAAATCGACAATACTGCTCAGGCGCTCAAAAACATAGATTTGCGCCAAATGTTCCACCGAGTATAGCGACGCCCAGACCATCAGTAACGCGACGATCAACCAAAGCACGACTTGCGCGACTACTGCCTGAGGCCACATTGAAGACATAGAGTTTGCCCATGAGCGCTCAACAGAACGCCCACGCTTAAGAACGCGCTTGATTGCTTTCACGTATTAACCTGTTAGGTAAAGTCGTTTCTAGAACTGCGGGGCTAAATCTGAATAACGCTCACAAGCAGGCGAATGAAGTGACCCGGTCGCTTCATGGCTACGATAATGATTTATTGACTGCCCAATTTGGACGCTAAGGATAAGCCAGATTGGCGTAGAGGCGGGGTGATGAGTGGTGAATTCATAGTTATTCACCTATCAAGCTTACTATAGACGCAGCGTAGAGGCCGCGGCGGCGAGCCAAGGCCGCCCATCCCACCACTGTCATGCCTAGGTTCTCAGCAACATCGAACAATGAGGACATAACTCAAACAGGTTCCGACAGCTATCGATTAGCACCCGGAAAGTACGTTTCAATCTAAAAAGGTTAGCGTTCGGCACCAAAGCAACGTACCGTCTCCAACTCTTTCACATAAAAACACTGACTGCCTATACGCGCCTTTATTTTATACAGGCTCAATCTGGAAAATTCGTTCGAATAGTAAGCGTAATTAAAGGCAATATCCCGATCTATGCTGATCTTATCTTTAATCCATTCGCCATCCCGCTCTTGATTCGTCACAAACCGAGCATTACCGAATAGACTACTCACTTGGGTCAGAGAGAAATCCTGGCTATTTTTATTAATAGCTTCGAAGTCGTGCAGTTTATAGCCATGGGACTGTAAGCGCTGGCTGCTGTCATACACATCGCCACTGCTCATGATCAGCACTCCCGAGGCAAAAAACGTGCCCTGCAATATCTGTCTACTCGACTGAGCCGAATAAACAATATGCAAAATCACTAATATCACGACTAACCCAGACCAAGTGATCATCCATCGAATATTTAATGGTTTCAATTGACGCACCTGTTCAGTTGTTCATCTGTCAACTGGGACAATTTGGTTTTATGCACTGTCACAAACTGCACCGATCGCCCCTGATCAATACAGACAATCTCATAAAACCCATGCATTTTATTGAAAATGATGGTTTCCGGCTGTTTGACAACCCCCCTCAGGCGATCACGCAAAGGTTTGGTATCGGCCTGCAACTGCGTCAGCTCTTCTGGGCTTTCCGAGACATACTGAACGTCTAACTCGCCCAATGTTTCACTTGCACTGAACAAGCCGTGCTGCAACCAAAGCGCCCAGTCGATACGCCAGACTAACGTTGCTGCCAGTGCAATCGTCAGCACTGCGAGTAGCAGATTGGTAGAGCGTGTTAGACGGCCCAATGCAAAAAACGCTTGCGGCTGAGTGATACCCTCAGCAGCATCTGCTGCTACCAGAGGCGCTGGGGCAGTGTCATCACTGACGTTAAACTCTTCACGGTTCTCGCTCAGGTATGCCGAGTTAAATCGATACCCACGCCGGGGGACCGTCTGGATGATCGTTCGCTGCACATCATCGCCCAGCAGGTCACGAATATTGGAAATCGCCTGGTTCAGGCTGTTCTGCCCCACCACCCTGCCCGGCCAACCGTAGGCAAACATTTCCTCGCGCCCGACGATCAGGTCGGCGCGGCTGATCAGCAGTTCAAGCAGTCGGCTTGAGCTGTAACTCAACTCGTGTCCAGTGATAACGCCCCCCTCACTGACCCTCAACAGGTGTTGGCTGGAGGAAAACTCTGCATACCGCGAAACCTCATGAAGCCTGAGTATGACCTTTGTGGGCACCACCGACGGAAGACCACTGCCATCGGCACTTTCAATGGGTTGCATTACTGTCAATACCCCGCGTCTGTCTTTCAATCACGTCCATGAACTACGCTTGCCCAGGAGCATTCGATAGTCGACGTATCAGCGGGAGTATAGACAGGTTTAAACGGGCCTCTAAGTGCTGTTTCGTTTATTGATAGTTGATTGTAAAAATCGCCGTCGCATTCGCCGGACCACTGTGAATCGCTGAGTCCGGCAGCCTGAGGTAACGCGCCTTGAGCGCAATGAAATAGCTGGCGCCCTCTTTGGGCTGGAGTGGAATGCCACTGTCAAGCAACGTCGAAAGCCTGATCGGCTGGGCATTTTCCAGTGCAAGCTGTACGCCGATACCTTGCGCCGCCCTCACACCCCCTGGGCCCTGCGCTGTGAGGTTCAAGACTCCCTCTTCAGTGGATACCGCCCGCTGGGTGGGGTCGATACGGAATGCAATTTTATTGGTTTTGAATATTACACCTGGCTCAAGTAGGTTGGCCCCGGCGGAGTAGTACCCGTAAAACCCTGGGCACTGATTGAGCACGATAGAAAAGTCCTGCCAGGGCGTGTAGCCGGTTTTCTCGAGAGTGCCTACAGCGTGTTGGCCCAGATTGACCTGAATGCTCGGCGCCTGGCAGGTTTGCGCCACCACCCTCAGCTGGCCCGACAGTCGCACCTTGCGCACCGGCAACTCCCGCCCTCGAATGTCGTAGCTAATGCTTACAATTGGCAAAGACGCACTTGAGATAGGCCCCGCTTCGACATGGGCGCTTACCTTGACAAACGAAAGGACAAATTTGTCCAGGTTCGGCTCACGAAACACGCAGGCTTGCGGCCCTTGACAGTCAGGTGATTTTGCAGTGAATGGAAAGGCGCGGTTATCGGCGTCCAAAAAACGCACTCCGATGCCTGCAAGGTTGGTGGGATAGGTATTGCCGTTCGCACCGGATTGATAACCGGGGATAGGCCCAGAGACCATCTCCAGGTTGCGCTTGAGGCTAATATCCCGGGTTCCGGGTGTGCATCGGATAGATGCGACACCACCTGGGGTGAAGACTTGACGGTAAACCTCGGTGCCGACGGGGATATCGCGGCCGACGGTAATCTGGCTGATGCGCAGCGGCATTGTCGAATCAATTGCCCCGCCCGCCTCGACGCGTTCGCAGTCCGCCAGCGCGTTACCGGCTATCCATAAGAGGCTCCACACCAAAAGCGATTGAGCCCCGACGTTGCCAACCATATTTCATCTCCTCAGGCCAAACCGGATTAGGGTTGAACCGCTGTGCATAGGCTGTTTCGACTTTGCAAGCCAGACCCGCCAACGTCGGGCGCCGGCAGCAGCAACAGGCACTGCTGAGTGGCCTCTCGCCCCCAACTGACCCTTACTTGGTCCACCCCTTCTGGTACCCGCGCGTAAAGCTGCCCCCCCTGCCCGACCAAACCTAACGACGGACCGGCGGCAAGGCTCACGGTGGCACCAAAAGGTACGGGGCTGCCGTCAGCTAAATGCACTGTGAGCAACAGCGCGCGTCCCGAATTGGTTGCAAAATCCACCGCTAAAACAGCCCCGGCGGTGGGCACCACTTTGCGGCTTGATTCGTTCAGATCCACACTCGAGGATGCGCCGCGGGGGTCGATGCCCACCTCGTTCAGTTCATAAGGGCGCAGGTAAGGCACCACGGCATTGCCCTGACCATCCAGCTTGATGCCCGGAAAGCCCACTACTTCTGCCCCTTGGGCGCCCTTGGCACTGATTAACGCAATGGTGTCGCTGCGAAAAGGACTCAGCGTAAGCCCCTTGGGATGCCCAACCAGACTGCCGCCTACACTGACACCCAGGGTGGCATAGTCATCGCCCTGACTCAGCGAGCCGCCGAGGGAGGTTTTGGCGCCTTGGTACTGGCCGTTCCACGAAGTGCCCGACGTGCCACTTGCCCCATCACGCTGGAGCCCAACGCCGTAACTGTATTGATTGCCCTCGCCGGCGCTACCGCTGAGGTATAGATCTTCGCTGAGTTGCCCTTGGGCATCGCGTGCCAAGCGCGCCGACAGTTGAGCGTAATTACGCGTTGAGCCAAACGCCAATGGCAGGTTAGCGGTGAGCAGGTAGGTGGTGTCCATTGCCCCGAGCGCCTGGCGGCTGCGGTTGGCATTAAGACTCAACCCCACACGCCCCAGTCGGGTGCTGTAGCTGAGTTGATACTGCAAGTCACTTCCCGCCGTGTTCCTGTACCACTGGGATGACGCGCTGACCCCTAGCTGCCCCCACTCTCCGATCTGCTGATTGGCGCTAAGTGTCACACGGCGGCTCATCCGCGAAGCCAGGTCCATGGACGAGAGCACGTTCTTCTCAAACTGTAAGCGCTGCGACGCATCGTTGAGATTGTGAGCGCCAGTGGCCGAATACCAATAGGATGCTGCCGTGAAGTAACTGCCGGTCTCCAGCACACTCTTGCTGTACAACAAGCGCAGGGTATTGCCGTGTTCTGTGCCACTGAGGAAGCGGGTCTTGGACTGCGTCAGGTCAAGCGCCAGTGCGCCCAACTGGGTATTCATGGCCACGCCGGTCAACAACGCGGTGTATTTGTCGCTCGCCTGCAGGCCGCCTTCTCCAGTGAACATATTGCTCAAGCCATGCTGGAAGGTGGCCTGGGTAAAGTTGGGCGGATCGCCAAGGTACTGATTGCGTAACTGCCCCGCCGTCAAGTTATATCGCGATACGCCGGGGCGTAACAGTTGACTGACCGAAGCGTAGGGTACGGTGAAGCGTTGCTGGCTTCCATCGGCCTCGATAACGGTCACGCTCAGGTCGCCGCCATAGCCACTGGAGTAGAGGTCGTCGATCACAAACGCTCCAGGCGCGATAAGCGTTTCGCGCAAAATGTTGCCCTCCTGACGGATGATCACGCGCGCGCTGGTGCGTGCGATACCACGAATCACCGGCGCATAGCCGCGTAGCGATTGCGGCAGCATCCGATCATCCGAGGCCAGTTGCACGCCTCGGTAGAGCAAACCGTCAAATAACTCGCCCGTGGTATGGGTCTCCCCAAGCGTGAGTTGGCTTTTAAGACCCGCCAGATCACGTTGCAGGTAGGTGTTCAGCGCCTGGTAAGCGGCCCCATCTGTCGGTTGCCAACTCACTGAACCATTATGGCGAGCACGCCAATGGCTCAGGTTTATTCCGGCGTCAAAGCTCAAGTAGGCTGAATCTTGGCCATTCCCTTTGAGATTGCGGGTTGTGTTAGCGGAGTAGCCGAAAATTGCTGCGGTGGTGCCGCGGTTCCATAACTCAGGGCTGACATACCCTTGGGCATCACGGCGCAATGCGACTTGGGGGACACTCACGCGCAACATAAGGTCTTGCAGGTTGAACGTTGCACTGGCGCCCCTCACTGTTTCAGGTAACACCAAACAGGACAGGTCTCCTAAAGGCGTCAGGTAGGATTTCGGACTGACTCCCAATTCATCCAGCAATTGCGGGGTGAAGCAGGGCTGGACGCCCTCCTCCGATGGGGAGAAAAGGATATTTTTGCGCCCAATGGGCTGCTCATTAACAAATACGTCCGCCCTGTATTGCCCCGGCAACACCGCATTACCCTTCTGAAAAGGCGCCAGGTCCAGGCTCTCTGAGCCTTCAGGCAGAAAAGCACGGTTAAAAAGCACCTCCTCTGCGAAAATCTTTTGCCCACACGACATGCCCAGAGCCAACAGCCAACCAACAACAGGTTTGGATAAACGCGAGGCACAGAAGTACCGAGCCACTTCAGCCCAGGAGTCAAAAAAAGTGTTCATGGATTACTCGTATGCACTGTGCGCAGCGATCGCCACTACCGCGACTAAGGCGTTAGCGGCCGCTTGATCAACACATCCGCGCCATAGTCATTGATAGCGCTGAGTTCCACTTGAGCCTGAGGCCCCGGCAGGTTTTTTAGCGTGGGCAAAGCAAAGGAGTGCCTGGACCCCGGCGCGAGCATTTCACTGCCGGCCATAAACCGCTGTTTGCCATCCACCACACCCACTTTGGCTACGGTTACATAAAACGCCGTGGGGTTATGCCCTTCCAGTGCCAGACCACCGGCCTGGTGGACGATGCGCCATTGAACCTGATCAATAGCGTCGGATGCGTTGCCGCTCAACGTTTCAGGACGATAGAAAATCTTGATTCGCGAGCGAAAAGCCATCTGTAACAAATTAACCGGCCTGTCAGTCGCCGCGGGCGCGGTGGGCACTTCGAGCAGGTTGAAATAATAAACCGACTCTTTATCTTCGGGCAGGCTGGCACCGGTAAACATTAACCGTACACTTTGGCCTTGGTTTGGGTCCATGCGAAAGACGGGGGGGGTTAACAAAAAAGGCGCCGTTGAATGGGTGGGGCTAGAGTTAGGGTCTCCGCTGTCGACCCAAGTCTGCACCAGTACCGGGAGCGCTCCGTTATTGTCCAGGGTCACGGTGATTTCTGCTTCTTGTGCCGGGTAGATCAAGCGTGTGCCGGTAATGACCACGCTGGCACTCACCTGAGAACACACCATTGACATCAACACCGCGGCCATTGCGAAGCGTATCGATATGAGGTAAGCCATAGAATCCCTTGCTTGGCTGATCAAGTTCCCAGTGCTGTATAAATCACAATGGCAGCACTGGGAGTTCGAGCGGTTACAGCTTATAGGTAGCTGATAGAGTACGTGACAGCGCCCGCAAAACTACCCGCCTCTACCGGTATACTGGTCGTTAGATATTGAACGGTATATGACTTCGTCATACCGCCGCCCACAAGAGGACTATAGTCAGAGGACGTGGGAGCGTTACCAATAACCACTGCCTCGTTATTGGAGTTTTTAATTTGCAGCACTACGCCCCTCGCAGCAGTAGCTGCAGGTATGTGTGTATTAAGCACATTACCGCCCGCGATGCCCGCCCCCCCTTGGAAAGCGATTGCGGCGCTCGCTGCTGTTGCTGTTGTTACCACTGCAGACGAGCAATTCGTGAGCGCAAAATTCAGTGCCGTGGCGCCTCTGGTAGCCCCTACAGTATTCATTCCAGTCGCACTTATCGTCGGCAATGTAACAGTCGTTGTACCCGCAGTTTCACCATTCACTGCGATGGTGCAAGTGGTAGAACTGATACCCCCGATAAAATTAATAGTGCCGTCAGAGGCTGCATTCGCAACCTGGATAGACGAGACGATCATCAATAACGAGACAGCGATTACTTGACGTTTCATTTTAATAACTTCCCTGGTTAAACTTTAAGTCGGGTGTGGCGCAACAAAAGCGAGCCATACGCACTTCCTATTGCGCAACACAATCAGCCAAACACATGCAACAACATCAAACAACTCAAAAGCCATAAAACATGTTTTTCACAAGCTTTCGGACTCGCCCCTCCCGCAGCGCAAAGGTGCATGATTTCTACCTTGATCAGCATGCGACACTCATCAGATCACACCCCACTTACTCGTAACTGATTGAATACGTCACACTGGTTTGAAATGGACCAGAACCTATCGCATCACTATCAGCGATATACCGAACGAAATACTCCAGCAAGTCAGCCAAGGGCATGGCGGCCTGATTTAGTTGAGAGGGGTCTCCTACCCTGATGGGGTTCATCGACGCGTCGTATAACTGGAGTGCGACCCCGGTAGCTGCGTGGGAAGTCAGTTTGTTTTCCAGCGTACCGTTCTCGCTTACGTTCGATCCACTCTGGAAGTACACACGGGCCTTAGTCACCAAACTGGACGAGCACCCCGAGAACTTAAACGTGAACCTTGTGCCTCCCTTGGTTTCCCCCTCCACCGACATTCCTTTACGGCTCACTCTGGGCAATTGAACCAAAGGCGCAACAGATGTTGAGTTATTGACAGCGATCGTACAGGTTTGCGCCACCAACCTACCGCCAAAGTTAAGTGTACCTTCACCCGCAACCGGTGCGGCTACTACTGGCTGGGCCAGCGAAATCAACGTCGCTATTAGTGCCATAACCCTTACACCGGATTTATATATCATCACTCTACCTCCCTGGCTGTATTTAACGCGTCGTTTAGCAGGCCGTTAGACACAACCTTAGCCCTCAGGCAGTACACCGCCAATGAAGAAGAGTGATTCACGATTAGTCACACGAGATCACCCCAGTTTATTGCGAGCCGCTAACGCTTGCAGCTGCGATATCGACTGCAATAACATTTTTTCAAAGATATTGGTTTTATGCACACTGATATGACGCCTGCCAACATTCATGTGCTCGGCAATTTGCCTATTATTCAACCCCCTTGCCAACCCTTGAAACACCATTAGCTCGCGATCCGTCAACGTAGCAATCAAGTCAGTTTCATTGGCAAACGACCGCTCTCGCGTTTTGATGGGTGCATTAATAAAGTCGAAATAAACGTAGCCCGAGCGTATGGCCCGAAGAATAAATGCCAGCCCCCGCACATCCCTTGAGACACGTAACAACACTGTGGCCCCCGCACGGCTGTAACGCGCAGAAAAATGTTTGGGGTCTTGCTGTGTCAGCACAATAATTTTCAGTTCGCGGTTGCCGGCACGCAGCTGTCTGATCAATTCAAGGCCCTCAATATTGAAGGTGGCAAGCTCCAGGATTGCAGTATTCGCAAGCCGTGTTCGCGCAGCCTCAACAACCTGTGCCGCGCACTCGGTGTTGATTAATACGTTGACAGATTCCGCCTCTAAAATATCGGCCATTTCGCCGCCCATACACCAACGGCCCGACAGCACAACGGCTGATATTGTTTCCATCACTCTTTCCGCCTCTAACCCATACTTTTCGAGAACGCTATAAGTGGGCTGCCCTGTGACCAGGCAAGCGCTCGACAAGACGGTCAGCCTAATTCAACACACTCTCCGATTAACCTGAAACATGCTTCTTTTGGCTCATTCACCTTGAGCCTCACTTCAAATCCAATCACGTCAGTGTGCGCGATGATCAACCGAACGCATGCCAGGTTTTTCACGGTTTTTGACTTAAGTTGAACGATAGCCAGGTAGATCATGTTCGAACGGAAAAATGTCATGGAGGAATCACACGTGAAAATTATTACACTCAAGGTCGGTGACGCCGGTTGCCTGGGTAGTGACATCAAGATCCGGATACTGACGATCCAAGGTAAACAGGTCCAATTAGGGTTTGAAGCGCCGAGAGATATCCCTATTTATCGCGCAGAGCTGGTCCTGGCGCCGGAAAAACGCCAGCGGCAAAACGATAAGTTAAAGGGTGTAACCTCCGAATAGCCGTTTCTTAGCCTTGCACCCTATCCTGGTCGTTAATCGACCAGGGTAGGATCTGCAATCCGCTGCACCGGTCACTATCTATTGTCGTTCGACTGGAGCGTACCAAGACCAAACCTAGAATCAATCATAGGCAAAGGTAATGCTGGCTACTGCATTGGCTTCGCCAGGGGTAATGGTATTGGCAGTCTGAATATACTGCGGTGTCAGCACAAACGCGGCAGTTTTGCTCCGCATGGATTTATCCTTGACCCGCCATTGGGCGTTGGAGCCTAACTCGACAAAGCTCGAGGCAGGTCCATAAATCACTGGTACAACACCGTCCCTGAGAAACTGAACGCCTACTCCGGAGGCAGTGGCAGTGGTTCCGGATGTCAACTGAAGTGTATCTGTAGAGTTACTCGGATTATTTTGGTCCGTCATGGTTACCAAAACCCCGATGTCAGGAGTAGTGCATTCAAGGCTGACGGTTACCGGCGTGTTTGAAGCAACTGTAGTGCCGAACCCGTTGAACCGTAGAGGAGAAACGACTCCCATATTAATGACAGCTGGCGAAAGACTGGCCGTACAACCGCTCTGTTGATACGTCAGTTCGAACGTATTTAAACCCACACTAGCGTAATCGCTAGCCGGACTGAGAAAAACACCAAAACTACCGTACCCGACAGCACTTCCGCCCAGACTATATG